>VBLN01000044.1 GCA_005878685.1 Deltaproteobacteria bacterium
TGTACGCACTTCCGCTGTCCGTGAAGTGTTACGGAGGCGACGGAAGTACGGAAATCGTTGAAGCCGACGAATCAGGCTCGCTGGCTCGCAACAGGCGGAGCCTTAAGAGCGGTTAAGACGCGCTCGGGCGTGAAGGGAACTTCGCGCAGGCGCACTCCTATGGCGTCGAAGATCGCGTTGCCGATCGCCGCAGCCACAGGGACGATCGACGGCTCGCCGCCGCCAAGGGCCGGCGTTTCCGGCCGGTTGATCAGGACGATGTCGACGTCGGGAACGTCCGGGAAGGCGATGATCGGGTAGCTGCTCCAGTCGTTGTTCTTGACACCGGAGGCGTCGAACTGGACCTCTTCCATGAGCGCCCGGCTCGCGCCCTGGATGACGTTTCCCTCGATCTGGTTCTTTAGCCCATCGGGATTCACAATGAGACCGCAGTCATGCGCGATGGTGATCTTCTTGACGGTTACGTTGCCGCTGGACTTGTCCACTTCCACTTCCGCGACCGCGCCGCAAAGTGTGCCGGCCCGATTGGACAGCGCGACGCCTCTTCCACTGGCCTTCGATCCTGTCGCTGCCGGCGCGGGTGAGGGCCGCTCCTGCCAGCCCGCCTTCTTGGTCGCCGCGAGCAGCGCCTCGGTCGCGCGCTTGTTGTTGGTCAGGTAGCGCAGCCGGAACTGCACCGGATCGACGCCCAGATCGGATGCGATCTCGTCCATGAAGCCCTCGCTCGCAAAAGAGCGGGCCAGATCTCCCGGCGCGCGCAGATTGCTGGTTCTGAGCGGTATCGGGTCCGGCCACACCCAGGGAATCAGCGCCGACACACACTTTTGATTTTCGATGGCATAGATCTCTCCGCCGCCTTGCGTGCCGTTGGAGTTCCCCTGGCCGGTGGGTTTGATGCCGACCTGTCGCGACGCGAGCAGTGGCATTCCTTGTGCCTCGGTCCAGGGGAAGCCCCGATCCATGAAATCCCACGCGGTGATCTTGCCCTGGGCGTCAACGCCCGCCCGAACCATCTCCAGCTGCGCCGGCCCTTTGGGCTCCCACGCATGTTCATCTTCACGCATCCACTGCACGCGCACCGGCTTGCCCACCGCGCGCGACATCACCGCCGCGTCCTCAGGCGCATCGTCCGTGCTGAACCGACCGTAACAGCCCGAGCCTTCCACGTAGATGACCCGCACCTGCTGTTCCTTTAATCCCAGCAGCTGGGCGACGGCGCCGCGTGTCCTGAAGGGCCCTTGCGTGCCGGTCCAGACGGTCGCGCGGTCCTTGCGCACGTCCGCGACCGCGCACGAGGGGCCGAGCGCTCCGTGCAGTTGGAACGGCCAGCGATAAGTCGCCTCGTATTTCTTGCTCGCTTGAGATAGCGCCGTATCCGGATTGCCCTTGTTGACGGCGACCTGATCTCGAAAGCTCTTAGTGTCCTTGATATGGGCGAAAAGCGCGTCCGCATTGGCCGGCATCTTAGTGCTAGGCTCGGACCAGGTCACCTTCAAGGCTTTGGCCGCCTGGATCGCGGCCCATTCGGTCTTGGCGACGACACCGACGAAATTCCCATCCTGCACGACTTTTATGAGCCCGGGAATATTCTTGACTGAGCTCTCGTCGATGTTGGTCGGCTTGGAGTTCACCAGAGGCGGCCGGACCACGCGGCCATGGAGCATCCCAGGAACGCGAAAGTCCTGCGTATAGGTAAACTCGCCCGTGAGCTTGGGCGGCAGCTCGACCCGCGGCACCGAAGTGCCGACGATTTTATAGTCCTTGGGATCTTTGGCTTTGATCTCCGGGGCGACTTTCATGTCCCAGCCCGTGCCGGTGGCCGTGACCGTGACGTTGAAGCGCTTGCCGCCGATCAGCTGGCCGTAAGAGACCTTGTTCGAGGAGTTCCCGATGGCGCTCACGACGCCGTCCGTCACCGTCAGTTGTTCCACTGAGGCGCCAAGACGCTCGGACGCGAGCTTCAAGAGCGCCTGCCGCGCGGCTGCGGCGGCTTGTCTGAGCTGCGGTCCTCCTCTTTCGATGGTTCTGCTGCCGACTGTTGAGGCCTGGTCGATCGTCTTGGTCGTATCGCCGACCTCCATCTTGATTCGCTTGAACGGGATGTCGAGCTCCTCGGCCACGATCTGCGCCAGAGCGGTCTCGACGCCGGTGCCAAGATCGACTTTACTGGTAAAGACCGTCACGCTTCCGTCCTGACCGATGGCCAGCCAGGAATCGAGCGCGGTCGGATCGAGTTCGCCGCTGGGTAGACGGTTGGACTGCGCCAGTACTTTCCCTACGGGTCGCGCGACGCTGAAGCTTACGATCAGCGCGCCCGTACCTTTAAGAAACTGTCTGCGGGAGAGTGTGATGTCACGCATGTCGGCTCCTCCTTCTTAAGCTTTCTGCTGCTTCGCGGCGCGCTGGATGGCGCGCACGATCCGCAGATGACTGCCGCAACGGCATAGGTTGCTGGCAAGAGCCTGCTTGATATCAGCCTCCGTAGGACGAGGGTTTTTGTCCAGCAGCACCTTGGCGCTCATGATCATGCCATTGATGCAGTAGGCGCACTGACCCGCCTGCTCTTCGATGAACGCCTTCTGCAGCGGATGGGGACGGGCGACCGTGCCCAGTCCCTCCAAGGTAGTGATGCTGCGGTTGCGCGCCGCGGTGACCGGCACGCTGCACGAGCGGGCGGTGTCGCCGTCCATAATCACGGTGCACGCGCCGCACTGCGAAAGACCGCAACCGAACCGCGGCCCTTTCAATTGTAAATCGTCGCGCAGAACATAGAGGAGCGGGGTGGAAGGATCGGTGTCGACGGTTCGGTTCTTACCGTTGACCTTGAATGAGATTCGCGCCATGGCGAGCCTCCCTTCTCGTCGGCCGGAAACCCGGCCGCTGATCTTTATAATTTTTATAGACCCACCCTATGAGGCTGTCAATATAGTCAGCAAAAAAAGTGTGGTTTTTTTCTGATGGCTCGATTCTGGCAGACTCTTTGGTCCGGTTGACAGTCCTAAGCGCGTAGTGGAACAATGCGACCGCTCGGCAGGCAACTTGGAAAGGAGGCATCCCGATGTCCACGCGATCTATCTTTTCTCTCTGCATCGGCGCAGCGTTGCTCGTCATCCTTGCTCCGGATGTCGGCGGTCAGACGATCAAGATGACCGTCGGCCAGGCAGGAGTTAACCCGGGGACGAGTCTGTACTTCATCGCCCAAAAAGAAAATCTCTTCGCCAAGCATGGCCTCGATGTGAAGATTATCGAGACGACCACCACCAGCGCCGTGCAAGCGATGGTCGGCGGCAGCATGCAAGTCTCTCTGGGAGCGGGCCCGGCATTTGTCACCGCGACCCTGGAAGGATCTGCTCCCTTCGTAGTGGTTTCCTCCTGGATCAACGTGTTTCCCTACGCGGTTGTCGCCCGCAAGGAGATCGCCAAGGTGCAAGACTTGAAAGGCAAGACAGGCCAAGTTGGGGCGACCTTCGGCTCGGCGCCTGACGTTGCATTGCGGTTTGGACTGTCCAAGATGGGCCTGGATCCTGAAAAGGATGTGAAGTTGACGCAAATGGCCCGTCCTGACTGGGCAAACGTCATCGCCCAAATTGAACGGGGCGACGTGCAGTTTTCTGTTCTTCCGCCTCCTTATGATCGCATGGGTCAGAAGCGCGGCTTTCACACGCTTTTTTCCCTGCCGGAGCTGGGCATTCCCTGGCAGCAGAACGGGGAGTGGGTGCAGAAATCGTATCTCACCGGCAACAGGGAAGCTGTTGTGCGCTTCGTGAGAGTGGTCGCCGATGCGATGAAAGTCTACTTCAACCAAAAAGAAAAGACCCTCACCTATCTCTCCGAATTTCTCGGCAGCGATCGTGCCGATACCGAATACGCCTATCAGCTTTTTGCCAAATGGGCCGAGCGCAATCCCAGACCCACAGCGGAATCGATCAAGAACAACCTCGCGGCCATTAAAAGCACAACTCCCAAGGCTGCGGCGGCCGACCCGGCATCATTTATCGACACCAGCATCGTCGACCAATTAATCAAGGAGGGCTATTTTAAATTCTGACTTTATGATGAGAAATCAACTACTTGATATTCAAAGGGAATTATCGCTACGAAATTTACGCGCCGCGCCATCCATGATCTCTAGAGTGCGGGCAGCATGGGAGCAGGCTACGTGGGCCGAGACTGATGCGATGTTCGTCCCGTAGATCATGGTATCCGTTACTCGTGTCCGTGGCTCGTGCGTAAAACCACCACGATCACGAATCACGATCACGAATTTCAGCGGCCGGGCCAAACTTGAGCGGCGACTTCCTGAATCACGTCAAACTTCCGCCATTGATCGTCTTCGCTAAGCAGGTTCCCCAAGATGTTGGATGCAAAGCCGCACTGCGGGCTTAGCGCGAGCTGTTCGACGGGAAGATACCGACCGGCCTCTTCGATTCGGCGTTTCAACTCATCGGCGGTTTCCACTCTGGAAACTTTACTGCTCACAAGCCCCAGGACGGCGACCTTATCCTTCGGCACAAACCTCAACGGCTCGAAGCCTCCGGCCCTCTCGGTATCGTATTCCAGCAGAAGTCGATGATGACTGAGCGTATTAAACAGCCTTTCGGCGATGGCATCGTAGCTTCCTTCGCGATGCCACATGCTGCGCTGGTTCCCCCGGCAAAGGTGTATGCCGAAGGTTACGCCTTCGAAACCGGCGATGACTGCATTGTCGGCCTTCATCGAGCGCTCCATGATCGCCATAGGATCCTCGCTGCCGCGACGCATCCGCGCCAAAGAGGGAGGGTCCACGTAGGACGTATAGCTCGGAGCATCGATCTGAATATAGCGACATCCGGTTTCGATCAAGCCGGCAACGATGCCACGTTCAATCCTGACGACGTCCGCCAAAAAATCGTCAATGTCTTTATAGACTGAGGCCGCGTTGCGACGATCGAACTGCTCGCAGATCCTGTCTGGACAGATCAAAGTAATCTTGACGGGTCTCGAGGTTAGAGCCTGCGCGAATCGATACTCTTCCAGCGGCAGGTTGCGCGCGAGCCGCAGGCGCTCGGTGATCGGGCGCCAGTAAAATAGCGACGGATCGTCATCCGGATTATCGCGGTTCCAGCGCGTGAACGGCTTTCCGCCGGCGGCTCGCCGTTCATGAAACTCAATGGTCCGATTGACAGGCAGAAAACCGGTCACCGATTCCGCGAAGCTGTCCTGGAAATTCAGCCGGCGGAATTCCCCATCCGTCAGCACCGGCAAGTTGCGCCGCTCCTGTTTTGCAACAAGATCCCTGACGGCCTCGTCCTGAACCTGCCGCAGCTCGGCATCGCTCACCTGCCCCCGGCCATGCCGGGCGTAAGCCTCTTTCAACTTCTGCGGACGTAACAGGCTGCCTACTTGGTCTACACGGATCTTGGAGAGCGCGCCGTTCTTCATACTGCTCTCCTTTTATTGGAAATTGTGAGTGGCCGTCAAGCGACTAAAATCGTCTATGAGACGCTGGAAAGCGAATCTCGTTTAGGCTAAGGTTTCATCGATCCCCACAGAGGAGGAAAAAAATGAGAGTCGTCGACGCTATCGCAGAGATTCTCAAGCGCGAAGGAGTGGAATTCTTGAGCTGCTTTCCCACGGCACCCATGATCGAGGCCGCGGCCTCGGCCGGAATAAGGCCGATCATCTGCCGGCAGGAGCGGGTCGGAGTCGGCATCGCCGACGGCTTCTCGCGCGTCTCCGACGGGAGGCGCATAGGAGTCTTCGCCATGCAGGCCGGTCCCGGAGCGGAGAACGCCTTTGCCGGAGTAGCAACGGCCTTTTCGGACTCCGTCCCCATCCTCGTGCTCCCTGGGGGACACGCGCGCAACACGGAGCAGACCTTTCCCTTCTTCAGGTCGGTGCGCGCCTATGCCGCGATCGCCAAATGGGTCGAGGAGATCACCCTGCCGGAACACGTGGGCGACGTAATGCGCCGCGCCTTCAGCCTGTTAAAGATGGGAAGGCTCGCTCCGGTGCTGATCGAGATACCCGCCGACGTAGCGACGGCGGAGATAGCTGAGAGCAACCTCGACTACCGGCCGGTCAAATCCACCCGCTCTGCTCCCAATCCGCGCGACGTCGCGGAAGCCATCAAGGTGCTCAGCCAAGCCAACCATCCAGTGATTTGCGCAGGCCAGGGAGTTCTGTACGCCGAGGCTTCGGACGATCTGATCGAATTGGCGGAGTTGCTCGATGCCCCGGTGACAACGAGCTTGGAAGGAAAAAGCGCCTTTCCGGAAAACCACCCCCTCTCCCTTGGCACAGCTTCCGGCGTCGGGCCGATGCCGGCTTATCAATTTCTGCGGCAAGCGGACGTAGTCTTCGCCATCGGCTGCAGTCTCACGCGGCACAACATCACCTTCGCGGGAATACCGCCGGGGAAAACAATCATCCACGCAACCAACGACGAGAGAGACATCAACAAGCATTACAGCGCGGACTACCCCATCCTGGGAGACGCGAAGCTGGTGTTGCACCAGTGCATCGAGGCCGTGAAAGAGCTTCGCAAGGGAAAAGGGCCGCAGGGAAGCGGAGCGGTGGCCGCGCAGATCAAAGAGGCGAGAGAGGAATGGCTCAAAGAATGGATGCCGAAGCTCGCTTCCAAGGAAATCCCCATCAACCCCTACCGGGTGATGTGGGAGTTTATGAGCATCACCGACCCCAAAGAGACGATCGTGACTCACGACTCCGGCAGCCCGCGTAACCAGCTCGTGCCTTTTTATCGGGCGACCACCCCGCGCGGCTATTTGGGGTGGGGAAAGTCTCATTCGCTCGGGACTGGATTGGGGCTCACCATTGGAGCCAAGCTGGCCGCGCCGAACAAATTCTGCGTGAACTTCATGGGCGACGCCGCCTTTGGCATGACCGGTCTGGACTTTGAAACCGCAGTTCGCTGCGGAATTCCCATTCTGACGATCGTCCTCAACAACTCATCAATGGCGGCTGAGACCCACCCTATGGCCGCTTCGCATGAACGCTTCCGCACCCGAGACCTTGGCGGCAACTACGCGGAGATGGGCAAGGCTCTCGGCGGATTCGCCGAAAGGATCGAGCGGCCGGAAGAGATCGCAGCCGCGATCCAGCGCGCCAAGCGCGCCACGGAGGAGGGGCACGCCGCGCTACTGGAGTTCATCACCAGCGAGAAGACCGCCTATTCCCGCAATCGCGAGTGACCCGTTTCCTTCCGCCAGGCAACAGCCCAGCTAAAAGAACACTCCGGCATCCTGAGTGCCGCGCGGGAGCGGCAAGAGACGAGAGAAGAGCGCTTTCATCGCCCAGTTCGCCAGCGCCGCGAGGATGAAGATCAAGAGGAGCAGCGAGTACATATCGGCCATCCGGAACTGGCTGTAATATTCCACGATCATGAAGCCGAGGCCTGCCTTGGCGATCTTCGTCTCCGCCAGCAGCGCTCCGGTGACCGACGCCCCCAGACCGATTCTCACCCCGGTAAAGACATATCCGGCAATCGCCGGCAGATATACTTGGGCGGCAACTTGGAACTTGCTTGCGCCCAGCGTGCGCGCCACATCGAGATAGACGGGGCGGACTTCGCGCATGCCCGCGATCGTCAGCAGGACAATCGGAAAAAATGAGGCGATCGCCGCTACCGCCAGCTTCGAGCCGGTGCCGATGCCTAAGAACAAAATGAAAATGGGGAAGACGATGATCTTCGGCACCACCGCTAGATAAAGGATGAGCGGCTCCATGACCTGAATGAAACTTCGCCGGCTGCCGAAGATGACGCCAAGCGGAATCCCGGAGAGGGTCCCAAGGAGCAGCCCGCCGCCTACTTCGTAAAGGCTGGCGTTGAGATGCGGCAGCAGCAGCGGCGTGGTTACGTAAACCCAAAGGGATTGAAAAATCTCCGTGACCGAGGGAAAGAGTTCCGGAAAAAGGAGGCCGGTTCTGCCGATCATCTCCCACGCGATCAGCAGCGCGATTACCGTGAGCGTCTGCACTCCCGTCGGCGTCTGCACGCCTGCGGCAACGGAAGCGGCCGATCGATGAAGTCCAGTCATCGTTATCTCCTGACCAAGAGCTCGGCCCGATTGATCATATATAGGAACAGAACCGAAAGCAGGACGGTCCCGACCAATCCCGCATAGACCTCCCCCACCTCGAAGCGGAACGCGGCATCCGAAAGCCACATGCCCACTCCGCCGACCTGAACGACGTACTCGAGTCCGAGCACTGACTTTAGAATATAAGTGAGGCCGAGCCGAAAACCGCTAAAGATCGTCGGCGCGACCGCGGGCAGCAGAATATGGCGGAACATCTGGCGGCGAGTCAGGCTCATACTCGCGCCCATCTGCAGGAGTATGGGGTTGACTTGCTGGAACGCGCTCTTGGTGTTCATGATGATCGGGATCAAGCCGAAGATGGACGAGAGCGCGATCACCGCGGCGCTGCTGCGGCCGAAGCTCACGAGAAAGATTGGGTAAGCGAGGATAATCGGCGAGGAGAAAAGCGCGGCAAGGAGCATCTCATAGCTCGCGCCGATCAGACGGTAGCGCCATAGGATGAAGCCGACCAAAAGCCCGACCACGGTCGAGATGAAGAGCGCGCAGCCGATCTCATAGAGCGTCACAAGAGTCAAGAAGAGCGCGTTGCCCCCGACGACTTGCGACCACAGCACGGCAACCGCCTGCAGCGGCGAGGCAAGAAAGAATGGATTGATCCAACCTACTCTGACCGCCGCTTCGACTAACGAAAGGCCTCCGACGATCAGGAGAATCCGCCACAGCCCCAATCGCGTCTCTTCTTTTAGCACGGGTCCGCTCCCGAGCGTCGGCTACGGGAGAAAGCTCAAGTCGATCAAGCGGTCGATTTGCGCCTTGCCCAAAGGTTCTTTCAAAAACTTGAATTTGACCGCCTCGTCGATGTTGGTTTGGATGCCGCGAATGGGCTTCAACGCCAGCTGCGGCTTGCGATAAAACTCCCAGGTCTTCAGCACCGCCGACTCGGGGAACTTAAGCTCCGCCTTGCGAATCCAGATTTTGGCGCTCTCCTGGGGGCGGTCCATCATGAACTCCACGGCCTTCTGATGGGCGCGGAAGAAAGCCCTCACCGCTTCGGGCTGCTTCGCGGCGAAATCCGCGTTGACAAAGTGGACGCGCATCGTGATCGCATTCAGCGCCTCGATTTCGGGGCCGCGCACCAAGACGCGGAGCTCGCCCTTCTCCACCCGGTCGAGCATGAAAGGCGGCACGGACCATCCGACATCGGCCTGGCCGGTTCTGACGCCGGTAAAAGTATCGGGCAAGCCGCCTAAAGAGACGGGCTCGGGCGGCTGCAGTCCCTTGGCCTTCACCTGATCCACGATGGCGAGCACGGCCATATGCGACGAAGAGCCGGCTCGACTGAAAGCGATCTTTTTCCCCGCCAGGTCTTCCAGCCTTCGAATCGACGAGTTTCCGAGCACGTACCAGAATGCATCCATCCCGGTAATTTCACCGGCTGCGATTTTGACCGGCGCGCCCTTTTCGAACGCGCTCAGCACCGCGAAGAAGCCGGTGCCCAGCCCGATCTGTGCGTCGCCAGAGACGACCGCCTGCACGTTCTCGCCGCCGCCTTTGGTGAACACGGCGTCGACCTCGAGGCCACCCTCTTTATAGAAGCCCTTCTCTTGCGCGACGTAGACCGGAAGCGCGACGGTAAAAAATACCCGGTGCGGCACGACGAGGACAATTTTCCTCGGCGCGGCGGCAGCCCACGAAGACGAAACAACTAATAGGGACGCGGCCAGCGCGAGCAAAGCCCAAATTCCGAGCCGATGAATTTTCATGGGTAACCTCCTAAGCCCGCTTTTCCATCTGCTTGAAGCCTTTTAAAGACTCCTCCCGGAGCGTGCCCCAAACTTGCCCGACCAGCCGGCCGAACTTGTCGGATGCGATGATCGTGGAGTCGCGCGGATGCGGCAAGTCGATTTTAAATGCGGCTTTGACGCGGCCTGGCCGGGCGGTCATGACCATCACGCGATCCGACAGCTGCACCGACTCGTTGATGTTGTGGGTGACGAAGACGATCGTTTGCCCCAGCTTGTCCCGGATCTTGAGCAGCTCTTCGCCGAGGATGATCCGCGTCTGCTCGTCGAGCGCGCCGAACGGCTCATCCATCAAGAGAATCCTGGGCTCCATGACGAGCGCCCGGGCGATCGCCACCCTCTGCCGCATCCCTCCGGAAAGCTCGGAGGGATATCGACTCTCGAAGCCGTCCAGGCCGACGAGCCGAATCATCTCGAGCGCTTTTTTCCGCCGCTCTGCCGGCGCCACGCCGCGCATCTCGAGGCCGAATTCCACATTGCCGACCGTCGTCCGCCAGGGAAACGTGGACTCTTCCTGAAACACCACGGCGATCCACGGGTGGGGCCCCTCGACCCGCTCGCTCCCGACCCTGACCTCGCCCTCGAAATCCGGGATCAAGCCTCCGATAATCCGCACGAGCGTGGACTTACCGCAGCCCGACGGCCCGATAATGGAAAAAAACTCTCCCGCTCCAACTTCAAGCGAGACATCTTCAAGGGCCTTGACCTGTTGCGCGCCGTTGTCGGGGGAGCCGAAAATTTTGCTGACGCCCTTGAGCATCAACATGGCGAGTGG
>VBLN01000344.1 GCA_005878685.1 Deltaproteobacteria bacterium
CCGAATGAGACGCAGCGCCTTGAGCGAGGCGCGAGTGAATCCCGCCATCAGCTTCGGCTGCTCCTTGATGAAGCGGTCGGAACTTGCCAGCGTCCCCCAAGAATTCTTTACCTCGTTTCCCAAATAAACAAGCTCTCTCATGCCTCCGTCGAGGCTCGCCAGACGCTGCTCCACGCTCATGATCGAGGCTTCGACTGCGCCCGCCAGGAGCGCCGTGGCCTGCTGTCCGACTCCGGGGTCGACAAAAACGACATCCTTGTTCCCGTCAAGACCCCACTTCGGCAAAATCTGCTTGAACATAAAGGTTGCGATCGAGGCCACACCGGTGGTCGCGATTTTCTTTCCCTTCAGCTCCTTGGGGCTGGAGATATTCGGCCTGCTCAAGACCCACTGATGAACGCGGTCATTGACTGCTAGCACAACCTTAACTGGAGCAGCCCCTCGGGCGACGGCCACGAGCGCGCTGCTGCCAGCGCCGGTAAACTGAACGCTGCCGGCGACTAATGCCTGAATGCTGGGAGTCGGCTCCATAAAGACAATCTTGAGATCGATCCCTTCCTCCTTCATGTAGCCTTTGTCCTGGGCAATCGGATAGATCACCTGCTGAAAGCTCTTCGCAGGTAGCGCCAAGGTGAGCGTCTCCAGGCTCAACACCTCTCGCGCAGGAAGAAGCAAGTAAATCATGAGGACGGCCCGAACCATTTGCTGCATAGGGTTATCTCCCCTTAGACTGGCGGTCAACAACCGAAGGATTATACCCTGAAGAGCGGCTATGGCAAGGGAATTTGCTGGCTGGAAAGAGACGGGAAAAGCTCGAAGGGAAGTTATTTTCCCTTCTCTTTGTCCTTGAGGGCCCGCCAGACGCGTTCGGGCGTGAGCGGGAGATCTTTGATGCGGATGCCGAAACCCCGAGCCAAAGCATTGGTCACTGCCGGAGCCACGGAAACGAGCCCTCCTTCCCCCATGCCACGGGCGCCATGAGGTCCGGGGCCGTCTTCGTTCTCGACCAGGACGGTGTGAAACTCACTCGGCACGTGCGAAAAAGTTGGAACGCGATAATCGATCAGATTGGGATTGAGCAGCTCGCCGCCCTCTTCATAAACCATCTGCTCGAACATCGTGTGGCCGATCCCCATCATCGCGGCGCCCTCTTCTTGCCCTACGCATCCCTCCGGATGTATCGCCTTGCCCACGTCAGCTACTGACACATAGCGCTTGATGCGAACTTCTCCGGTTTCCTGGTCAACGTCCAGCTCGGCGCTTCCCATCCCGATCTCCCAAAATACTGGCAGGGTGCCGGTAATCTCCGGCCCGACATCACCGTGACCAATCAATTCGCCGCCGGAGCCGCCGAAGCGCCGCTCCATGGCCTCGCGAAAGTTGAGCCTCATCTCGCCGCAGATCATGGCGCCGTCAACCAACTGGATCTGGCTTGGCTTGACGCGAAAGGCTTCAGCGCCGATTTTAAGAAGCTGACTTCTGAGATCATGCGCCGCGCGCAGAACCGCGGTGCCCATCAGAGTGGTTGAGCGGCTCGAACCCGTAGAAGCGTCGTAAGGCGTGACTTGGGTATCGGCGCCGCCGATCTGAATCGCTTCGAGCGGGAGACTCAACTCGTCGGCAATAATCTGCGAAAGCACTGTCCTGACCCCCTGCCCCATCTCCGTGCTGCCGGCAAAGGCTACGAGCGAACCATCCGGCTGGAGACGGACCATCGCCACAGATATCGGCGTTGCGCCGGCATTGGTCGCGCCGCAAGCAAGCCCCATGGCCGCGCCTTTTTTCTTCGATCGCTTCTTCCACTCACTCGCCGAGACGAGTTTCTTCAGGTCTGAGGCGAGGTTCGCATCCATCCCGCGCAGCTTGGGACGGAGTTCCTCTCCCTTTTTAAGAAAATTCTTGCGCCGCAGCTCCGCGGGATCCATGCCCAGCTTAGCGGCGATCATATCCATCTGGGACTCGGAGGCAAAAATCGTCTGCGGCGCGCCGATAGCGCGAAAGGAGCCGGCGCCACCCACATTCGTATAGACTGCGTAGGCATCACTGCAAATGTGGGGAATCCTATAGGGGCCCAAAACTCTCGTGGCCGCCCGGATGGCGACCTGAGGCCCATTGTCCGCGTAACCGCCGGTGTCGATGTAGATCTCAGCCTCGCGCGCAATTAGAGTGCCGTCGCTTTTAATTCCCGTCTTCAATCTCACTTTAGCCGCATGTCTGCGAACAGTGAGCATGGATTCCGTAACGGAGTTGCAAATTCTCACCGGACTTCCGGCCTTGCGCGCCAGGGCAACTACCAAAGGCTCAAACTTCGTATAGGACTTGCTACCGAAGCCGCCGCCCAGGAAAGAAATAATCATCCTTACCTTGGTAGGATGAACGCGGAAAATCTTGGCGATATCTCCCCGGACCTGGAACGGATGCTGCGCAGACGACCAGACGGTGATCCCCTCGTCATTGACCTGAGCAATAGCGGAGTGAGGCTCCAGGGCATAATGATAGACCATGGGAAAGGTAAAGCTGTCTTCAAAGATCTCGTCCGACTCCACAAAGCCTTGTTCGACGTTCCCCTTCTCTACATGTTCATGGCTGCAAATATTGTTCGCCGCGTTTTCGTGTATGAGCCGCGCGCCTTTTTTCAGGGCCGCAGCTAGCCCGACGGCTGCAGGAAGCTCCTCGTAATCGACTTTGATTAGAGAAAGCGCTTCATGCGCCGTCAGCTCATCTATCGCCGCCACGGCAGCGACAGGCTCTCCAACATAGCGGACTTTTTGAATGGCGATGAGCGGACGGCCGTTGTAATAGGGATCAAGATCCGAGATGTCGGCTGCGGTCAGCACCGCAACCACGCCCGGAAGGGCCTCGGCTTGCGAGATGTCAATGTGGATGATGCGCGCGTGCGGATAAGGGCTGCGAAGGATCTTCCCGTGAAGCATCCCCGGAATGAGAAGGTCGCCGGTAAATTTGGCCTTGCCGGTTACCTTCTCAATCCCGTCGACGCGAGGAACACTCTGCCCGACGAACTTCAACTGCTTTTTCGTCATTCTGACTCCAACAAAAAGAGATCGACAAAGCGACAGCGGATCTGCAATGACGGGACTCTGTTGTTTTTTGACCGCCATCTCACGTAAAATCATTCAGATTCTGGATTTAGAGCGGCCAAGTTCACGCACCTTTGATTCTTCCCGCGCAGCTCTGCTACCCTGCGAGGAGCTTCGATGACTCGGGTAAAGCCAAGGGAATTAAATGACAGAGCGAACTGAGTTTCGTCTGGCCAGGCGTCGTTTTGGTCTAATATGACACAAGTTGTCATTGGAAATCCGATTCGCAACTAGGTACCCTTCGAGAACGGCGAACGGGAAAACTGTGCGGTCTCTTAGTAGATCATAAGAGCACATTGGTAGGAGATTCGTTGCCCACGAAGATCGAAAGAAAGAAGAGGTGACCGTATCCAATGG
>VBLN01000045.1:0-2878 GCA_005878685.1 Deltaproteobacteria bacterium
TGGGAACTTCTTTTGTGACGTTGAGGACCTCGCGCACGATGTCGAGATCGTTTTTCTGCGTTTCTTCGTCGACCACCCCGTTGGTTGTGAAAGTTCCGATCATGCCGTCGTAAGTGCGCGCCGCCAATGACCGGTCTAACTCGGAAAATTTTATCATCGCTTCCATCGCGACCTCGCGGTTCTGCTTGACCAGGCGCAGAGCTTTGAGCAGGGCGCGCATGAATCCATGCATCAACTTGGGTTTCGCTTTGATGAATTGGTCGTTGATCGCCACCGTGCCCCAGGAGTTCTTCACTTCTTTGCCCAGATACAAGATCTCTTTCATGCCGTGATCGAGGGCGGCAAAGCGTTCCTCCGAAGTCAATAGCCCCGCATCCACGACTCCCGACTGTAGCGCCGCAAGGCGCTGGCCCGGCGGGAGCGCGAGAAACGTCAAATCCTTGTTTCCGTCGAGGCCGTACTTTGAGGCAACTTTTTTCAACATAAACGTCGCCACCGCGGCGACGCCGGTCACAGCGATCTTTTTATTCTTGAGTTCTTTGAAAGTGCTGTACTGGGGCCGGACCATCAGCCACTGCAGCACCTGATCGTTGACGGCCAGCACGGTTTTGAGCGGAGCATTGCCTTGAGTGACGACGACCAAGACGCTGCTCCCGGAACCGGTGAAATCCATTTCTCCGGCCACCACGGCTTGAAGGCCGGCGGTGGAGGCCATGATGACGATATTGAGATCGATCCCTTCCTCGTTCATATAACCCCGCTCCTTGGCGATGGGAAAGATGATGAACTGAAACGACTTGGATGGCAGGGTGACGTTGATTTTATCGGCGGCGAATGCCGCTTTGCCGGAAGGCAACAACACGCCGATCAGCAGCGACGAGATCATCGACAGGATGATTTTTTTCATCGTTCAGTCCCTCCTGGAAATAAGATACGAGCAGGCACCGGGACGCGATGGCCATCCGGTTTCGCTAAAATCGCCGCGGGAGCCGCCATGGAACCTCCTTGAATTCCCATCACTCGGGTAGCTCGACCGTCACATCGCCCAAAACCCGCGCAACGCAGGCCAACCTGTCGTCCGGCCCTCCGTTCATCATCTCGAGAGTCAACTCTTCGTTGTCCGTCTTTTCGCTCAAGTGTTTTTTGCCGATAAGGATCTTCACTCGGTCCGTGCCGCAAATCGCTTCGGTGCAATCGTGTCGCAGCTGCAAACCGTTCTGGACCGCCGAAACGAGGATCGTCGTTCCGGCCGCAACTTCGAACGCGTGTCCCGCCGGCATAAAGGTCACTTTGGGCATCGCTCACGCCGACATGCTCTTGATGCGCTCGATGGCTTGATCGATCATCCAGTCCGGGGTCTCATTGGCGCCGATGATGCCGACCTTCTCTTTATCTCGAAGCCAGTCGAGTTTCAGATCGTCCACTTTTTCGATCTTGTGCACGTGCGCATTGAACGCGCGCGCCACTTCGACCATCCGGTTCGTCATGCCTTCGGTCCAGCCGAAGATGATGATCGCGTCGACTTCCTTGGCGAGTTTTTCGACTTCCGGAAGACGCTGCAGCGAGTCGATGCAGGCCGTGTTTCTAACCTGAACGTTGGCAAAGCGTTCGAGAATGCGCGCCATGATCTTCTTGTAGGTTTCGATCCAGAAGGTGGTCTGCACGATCACCCCGATGGGCTCGAAGCGGGTGAGACGAATCGCCTCGACGTCTTCTTCCCGCTCAACGATAAAGACTTCTTTCCCTTTCTCGCGGGCAATTCCCTGAAGCCGTGGAATCCCGTGGTGCGTGCGACTGCTCAGAACCACCAGATGACATCCGGCCCGAAGAAGCTCCAGCTCCGCCTCTTCCTGCTGCGTCACGAAGGGACAGGTCGCGTCCGCCAGCAAGGTCAAACCTTTTTCCCGCGCCTTTTCCCTCACCTCGGGCGGCGCTCCGCGCACGCCGTAAATCAGTTTTTCACTCGGGTCGATGGACTCCATATCGCTGGTGGAACGAATGCCCTGTTCTCCCAAGCCCTCTTTTTTGAAAGCGATGAAATCGAGATCGGGTCGGAGCGACCAAACCGCCAGGCCATCGCCGTACTTTGCCACCATTTTCTGGTGCACGGCTCCGGCACGATGAACACCCACGCATAGACCGCTGGGCGGAATGCCTTTGATATTGCTTAAGTCGCCTTTAACGATTTGCATGAGAGTTCCTCCGATGCGTTGCGTCACTCCGCCGCCGCGCCTATAGATCGACGATCAAGGGATTGCCCAGGACCCGGCACACGCGCGATGGCCTGTAGGCCCATTCTTCCACGCCCGCTCATTTATCACGTTTGCTCAATTGCGCAAATCCGCCAATATCAACGTGAGGCGACGAAAGTAAAATTGGGGGATGTGAGGCGAATACGTTCCACCGCATAGGAGGAGCGATGCCATACGACCTGATCATCAGAAACGGAAAGATCATCGACGGTTCCGGCATACCGGGCTTCCACGCAGACGTCGCCGTCAGCGGCGGTCGTGTCGTCGAGATCGGACAGGTGACTGGGGACGCGCGGCGAGTCCTGGATGCAGATGGTTTGGTGGTCGCTCCGGGAATCATCGACAACCACACGCATTATGATGCCCAGGTCACCTGGGATCCCCTTTGCACTTTTTCTTGCTATCACGGAGTCACCACGGTCGTCATGGGCAACTGTTCTCTGGCCCTGGCTCCGGCCCATGAGGAAGACCGGGAGATGTTGGCGGGCGTCTTGTCCCACGTGGAGGCGATTCCGCTGGAAGCCATTCGGGCCGGCGTCAAGTGGTCGTGGGAAACAATCCCGCAGTACCTTGACGCGCTGGATCAGCGGCTGGGAATCAACGTCGCCTCTCTCATCGGCCATTCC
>VBLN01000045.1:2906-18782 GCA_005878685.1 Deltaproteobacteria bacterium
CTGTGGGCGTCTCCTTCGAGCGCAATCTCCGCCATTTCGACTGGAATGGCCGGCTTGCGCCGACCAATGTCGCCTCGGACGCTGAGATCTTCGCGGTGGCGGGCGTGGTGGACGAGGTGGGGCGCGGCGTCATTCAGTTTGGTGGCGACCGGAAGCTCGGCGCGCAAGTCGCCAAGACCAGCCGCTGCCCGGTCTTCTACGGCAACATCACCCACCAGGCGGTCGCTCCCAACCGGTGGCGGGAGCAACTGACGGAAGCCGAGAACATGATGCGCCAGGGGCATCGCGCCTACCAGTTCGTGATGCCACGACCCGGAGACTTGCGCTACACACTGAAGACCGCCCAACACTTCGACGCCATGCCTAGCTGGAAACCGGTGATGCTGCTCCCGCTGGAGCAGCGCAAACAAGCGTTCCGGGACCCCGAGGTCCGCGCCCGGCTCCACCTGGAGGCGGTCGAGACCCCCAATAATCCAAGGCACGCTGGAGACTTCACGCGCCGCTGGGATTTGCAGTTCGTATTTCGGCCCGCATTGCCAAAGAATCAGCACCTCAAGGGTAAGAGTGTTGCTGAGATCGCCCGTGAGCAAGGCAAAGACGTGCTGGACGTCTTCCTCGACCTAGCCCTAGAAGAGGAGTTGGAGACGGAGTTCGAGCGGCGGGAAGTAAACAGCGACGAAGCCGCCATGACGGCGCTCCTCACCAGCCCGTACACCATCATCGGGCAGTCCGACGGTGGAGCCCACGTCGTCTTTCGGACCGACTACAGCTACTCTACCTACCTCTTATCTCACTGGGTCCGGGAGAAGGGGATCATGTCGCTCGAGGAGGCGATCCGCAAGCTCACTTTCGTTCCCGCCTCGCTGTTCGGACTATTCGACCGGGGGCTGGTGCGTTCAGGCATGGCCGCAGACCTGATGGTGTTCGACCCTGAGACCATCGCCCCGCTCGAGCCGGGAGAAGCCCACGACCTGCCAGGCGGAGCTAAGCGCCGCAAGCAGCTCGCCCAAGGGATCGAGTGGACTGTGGTGAACGGGCAAGTCCTCTTGGAGAAGGGCAAGCACACGGGCGTTTATCCCGGCACGGTTGCGCGCAATCCTGGCCTAAAGACGGCGTAATACTCTCGGAAGGACAAATAAGAAAATGAAAAGGGAAAGGCATAAGGGAAGAAGGAGCGAAAATTAGGCTCTTTTCAATTTCTCCCAAAAGCCCCTTGGCGAAAGAATCTCAAGCGCCTTAACTTTCCGAAGCTCAAGTAGCTCCTTGTCGCCCGTTACAAAGACCTCCGCCTTTCCTCGGAGCGCGGAGGAAAGTATAAGCAAGTCGTCGCGGTCTTTCAGGGTGACATCGGGCGGCGCCCCTGCCCTGGCAATCAACGTCTCCTGTCTGAGGAATTCGAGAATTTCGGAAACCGTGGCTCTTGGCATGTGAAACTTTATCCTCAAAACTCGTTCCAACTCCTTGAGCAGCGGGGACGATACGACGAGCTCGTGAGTTGTGAGCACTTCTCTCAGTACATCTTCACAGAGACCGCGAGTGGCAAAGGCACTGACTAATACGTTGGTATCCAAGAAGACTCGCATCAGGAGACTTCTTTGAACACGTCCTCATCAGTCAAGTACCCCCTCGCTTCGGCAAAAGGCATAGCCTTTTTTCTCAATGCTTCAAACTGCACCAGCCGTAGCTGGCGCTGAAGGGCCTCGCGGGCAACTTCGCTCCTGGTCTTCCCAGACTGCTTGGTGGCCCGGGTCAGCAGAGCGTCGAGCTCTTTGTCCAGGCGAATCGTAAGCGAAGATGTCTTCATGTATTACAATGTAAGGCAGGCACTTCGGATTGTCAAATTCATCCGCGATGGGACCGCGAGCGATTTCGAGACCGCTCTCGGAATGAAGCGCCCCACCGGCTGAGTGCCGGACCCAGGTCTCGTTCAAAGGAGAATTCGGGGCGGCCAACTCTGATCCCATGTGAGGTTGACATAAGAGCTCGTTAGCGCATACTCTCCCCCACAAATAGGAGCGACACCGCACGGGCCTGCCCGCCGGTGCGCGCCGTGCTCCAATTCAATTCGACAGGGAGGTGTTCTCATGCTCACACTCTATTTCAGTCCCGGCGCTTGCTCTTTGGCCTCGCATATCGGTCTCGAAGAAACCGGCGCGCCTTACGAGGCAAAGCCGATCCTGCTCGCCAAGCAGCAGCAGAAGACCGAGGCCTATCTGAAGATCAACCCGCGGGGAAAAGTACCGTCGCTCAGCGTCGACGGCAAGATCCTTGTCGAGAACACGGCGATACTCACTTACCTGGCAAGGCGGTTTCCGGAAAAAAAGCTGATGCCGGCCGATCCGGCCGAGGAAGCGCGCTGCATCGCGACGATGTGCTGGTTCTCCAGCATCGTGCATCCCTCGTACCAGCACTCCAGGCGGCCGGAGCGCTTTGCCGACGGCGAGGCGGCGCAGGCTGCGGTCAAGGAAACGGGGCGGAAATCGTTCTGGGCCAATTGCCAGGAAATCAATTCCATGTTCCACGGAAAAGACTGGATCATGGGGAGCCAGTACACGGTCGTCGATCCCTACGCGCTGGTTTTCTACGGCTGGGGCGTGGCCGGCGGATTTCCCATGAACGAGCTCGGCGCCTACACGGCATGGCGGGAGCGCATGATGCAGCGCCCGACGGTGTCGAAAACTATAGAGAGCGAGCAGAGCGTTTCGACATCATAGTTCGTTATCGCATACTCTTCCGCGACCACGGGGGGTTTATGATACGAAATCGCAGTCGCGTCGCGATCGTATTTTGCTACTTGGCTTTTGCCGGCGGACCGGCGCGGATGGCCGAAGCGAAGAGCTACGTCGCCTATATATCGGATTCGCCCGCCTCGGCTTCTCCGTACTGGGTGGCGCAGGACGCGGGCATCCTCAAAAAACATGGTCTGGATGTCGACCTGATTTTCATCAACGGCAGCACCCGCGGCATCCAGAGTCTCATCGCAGGGGACGTTAGCTTCTCGAGCGGCGTAGGGACCGCGGTCATCAACGGCAAACTGGCGGGCGGGGATATCGCCATCATCAGCAGCTTGTTCAATACGCTGCCTTATTTCGTATTCGGCAAGCCTGAGATTAAGTCCCCGGAAGATCTCAAAGGAAGATCCGCAGCCATGCATATTCCGGGGACCGCGGCGGACTTCGCTTTGCGGCTGGCCCTCAAAGGAATCGGTCTCTCGCTCAAAGATATCAAAGGAGTCACCGTCGGCGCCGCCCCGGCCCGCGTGGCGGCCGTAGCGAGCGGACAGCTCGACTTCACGGTGGGGACCGAAGGGGAAAAGATTCGAGGAGAAACACTCGGCCTCAAGGTGGTTATCGACATGGCCAAGCTCAATATTCCGTTTCAGTTTATATGTACGGTAGCCACCAGACGGATGATTCGGGAAAATCCCGATCTGGTTCGGCGCATGGTCAGGGCTATGGCCGAAGCGGTCCACTACTACAAGAACCACAAAGACTCGGTTGTGAAGATCATGCAGAAATATTCACGCGGGCCGAATCGCACCTTCTTCGAGGAGGTCTACGACTCCAGCAGGGAGCTGCTGGTCGAGGACACTTATCCGACCCTAGAGGGGTTAAAAAACACCCTGGAGGTCCAGGCCACCCTGGATCCCAAGGCCGCAAAGGCCAAGGCGGAGGATTTCGTCGATCTGCGCTTCGTGGACGAGCTGAAGAAGAGCGGGTTCATTGAGAAGCTCTACGGCAAACGCTAAGAAGTCCAATCGTTAGACTATACACCTTATGACAAGTTCCGACCTATCGTTACGATTGGCGCGGCCGGCAGAGGCTACCACCATCGCCAATTTGTCGCGGGATTTAATTGAATACGGTCTCCGATGGCGTTGGACACCTATACGGGTAGCGGCGAGTATTCGTGCCCCCAACGTTAACGTACTCGTCGCATGCATTCACGATAAAATTGCCGGGTTTGCGATCCTGCGCCACGGAGACGACGACGCACACTTGGAGCTTCTCGCTGTTGCTCCGCCCTATAGACGACTAGGCGTCGGACGCCAACTTCTTCAGTGGCTCGAGAAATGCGCCGTCGTAGGAGGCATGTTCAGCATCGGCCTGGAGGTGCGCGCCGGGAACGAAGGAGCCCAGCTTTTCTATAAGCGTATGGGCTATCGCACGCTCGCTCACCTTCCCGGCTACTATCAAGGAATTGAGACAGCGCTTCGCATGGGCCGAGATTTGTCCTGCCGATCTGTAGACCACAGGATTCAGGGAATACAATACAATTTATTGGGATTCGGCGTCTTGCACGTCCCTAGTTCCAGAATCGAGAGGATCGACCATGGCTGAGACACAACCCAATTACTAGCACGTTCAGGGTCAAGTCTGTTGATTCTCAATTTTCTCTTGATAGCTAGTTAATCACCAGGTCGGGAGAAGATTAAAGGTCACGCCTGAGGAGTGAATTATTCTTCTCGCCGAGTCGATTGCACTTGCAACCGCTACAGATTATCTCTCGCATCGGCCTACAGTTGACACAGGAGTCGCGCGGTGGTTAGGCTCAAAGAGTAGGCCTACAGTTCCTTCAGCGAAGGGGCTAAAAATGAAAAAGGCGCTATTTATCATTGTCGGCATTCTAGTGCTCCTGGTCGTGGTGGTCGTCGTGGTGCCACCGTTCGTTGATCTCGGCGCGCACAAGGGCCGCTATCTCCCGCTGGTGGAGGAGGCCTTGCAGCGCAAGGTGGACGTCGGCGAGATCCGCCTGAGAATCGTTCCGTCGCCCGCGATCCGCCTCTCTGCGCTGCAAGTCTCCGATAATCCCGCATTCTCCAAAGATCCCTTTTTCAGCGCCGAGCAGGTGAGCCTGCGCCTCAAGCTCGGTCCTCTTTTTCGAGGACAGTTCCAGGTGGAGGAATTCATTCTCGAGAAGCCGGTTGTCAACCTGATCAAAAAGCCCGACGGTACTTTCAACTTCGCCGACATGGCGAAGAAAAAGGAAGGGACGGCGAAAAAGGAGAAGAAAGAACCGGCGCCCCAGACGAAGGAGGCGGTGAAGCTTGCCGAGCTGATCCCTCCCCTGCTGCGTTTCGATCAAGGCGTGTTCACGTTGCAAACCATCGGACAAAAGCCGCTCCAGATCCGCGGGATCGACGTCTCATTGAAGGATTTCTCGGCCGAGCGCCCGTTTCCCTATCGCATCGCGTTGAGCCCACCCGGCCTTAAGCCGGTCTCGCTCGAAGGGCAGATGCGCTACGAGGACACCAAAGCGACTCTCACCTTGAAAGACAATCATCTCAAAGCTGAGGATGTCGACTTTGCCGTGAACGGAACCATTGCCAATCTTACGAGCGCTCCGCGGCTGGATCTCTTGCTGGTGAACGATCGGTTCGAGACTAAGCCGATCATTCAATTGCTCTCGGCGGTGGGGATCACGCCCAAGGAGCTAGAAGTCTCCGGTCCGATCGGCCTCAGGGTGAAGGCGACGGGACCTTCCAATAACATCGTTTCTCAGATCCAGACCAAGCTCGACAACCTCAAGATCAACGACAGCCGCGCCTTCAAAGGAAACGTCACCGGCGAGATTCAGTTGTCCGTGCCGTCGGGGGGTGATTCGGTGGTTCGAAGCATGCGCGGCAACGGCCGCCTCGCGGCGCAGGACGGCGAGCTCACCAACGTGGATTTGGTACAGAAGATCGAACAGATCACCGGGCTGATCGGCATGTCGAAAGACCAGCGCAGCGGAGCGACGACTTTCAAGACCTTGGAAACCGAGTTCGGCATCGCGGGCGGGATCGCCGACTTCAAGCGCATTCATCTGCTGAGTCCGGTGATGGAGGCCGAGGGAGGCGGCAAAATGAACTTGGAGCCGCAGACGTTGGATATGGCCATCGAGGCCGCGCTCGCGCCCGAGGTTTCCGCCCGCGCGGGCAGCGGCAAGGCCCAGACCTTTTTGAAAGACAAGCAGGGGCGGATCGTCGTGCCGCTCAAAGTCACCGGGCCGGCCAAGGGCCCGTCGGTGAACGTAGACAGCCAAAAACTGGTGACCAAGGGACTGGGCCAAATGCTCGAAGAGCGGGGCAAAGGCACTCCGCTCGATCGGCTATTCAAGAAAAAGTAACAGCGGGTTCACGCCTCAACCCTTGGAGAGCCTTGGATTTGTGCTTCGCCGCTCGAGGGCACGGACCGCTCAATTATCTCAAGTGAAGATTGGTCCTTCTCGCCGACTCGATTGCACTCAACGGCGGTCCAAATCCGATTCCGACCGAACCAGCTCAAGCTTATCTTCCTCCGGCTGTGCGAAGTCAGTAGAATAATGTTCACTTAGTCACGCCTTTACGGGAGTGGAATGCGTCTAACGAGAGAAACATACGAGGGCTATTGGATCCAGGTAGTGTCCTTTGATGGAGCGCTTCGCCATCCTACGCGGAACAAAAAGTGGGGAGAATGGTATCCCGCCTACCGGATCTACGGAGAAGGGAGTCCCGGTAAGCTAGTTCATCAAGAAACGCTGGACCATCCTTATCAGAGTCAGGATGAAGCGGATAGAAGCGCCTTCACCGCCGCTAAATCGTGGATCGATAACCGAAACAAAGGAGCGTAAGCGGTAGCACGCCGGCTATGTAGCACGTTTACGGAATTCTGGAAACGTGGAAATGACGGTACTGTGCTAGGTTAAGCCTGAGGATTGACTTATTCTTCTCGCCGGTTCGATGCGTTTGCACGCACCTATCTTCCCACTAAAATCAGGATCCCTGCTAACAGCGCTAGGAGCCCCATGACCTTGCTGGGGATTACGAAACGGACAAATGATGGCAAGCCGTTCATAATAAGCCAGATTGCCAACAGTAATATGCCTACAGACATTTTGACTCCTCCCTTTTTATTTAAGCTTGGCAGTTTTCTTCCGCCCGATCCTTACAATCACAAGGAAAGGAACGCAACCTAAATAAGTGGGGCGATCCAGGCGCCCTTTGAAGTCCCAACTCAGCCTGTCCTCATTGTCTGCGCATAGACTTGTTATTATCCCGCCTCGCGGATGGAAATGACGGTATTCCTCGCTTCCGGCAGTCTTACTGTGCTAAACCTTAGACCATGGCTCTAAACATAGTTTCACCTGGAAAAGAAAGATCCCTGTTAGAGCGCATGCAGTCTTTGGGTGTCCGGGAGCAGGACATCGAAGAACAATTTGTTCGCTCTTCGGGAGCTGGCGGTCAGAAAGTCAACAAGGCTTCTACCTGTGTTGTGCTCCACCATCGGCCCACAGGCATTCGGGTGAAGTGCCAAAGAGAGCGCTCGCAGGCTCTCAATCGTTTTTTGGCGCGAAGAATCCTGCTCGACAAGATCGAGGTGAAGCTCAAGGGAGCCGAGGCCGCAGAGCAGCAAGAGATTGCCAGGATTCGCCGGCAGAAAAGAAAGCGCTCACGGCGCGCCAAGCTTAAGCTCCTTGCGGACAAGCGCCGCCAGGCGGAGAAGAAATCTTCGCGGGCCGGCGTGCGGCCTGAACACTACGACGATTGAGCAGAGAGGGATCAGGTGGTCGGACGGCGTTTGGAGCCTTGCTCTTCTCAGGCTCTGCTCTTGGAAGCAATCCACGCGACAACCCCGATGACCGCGAGGACCAGAATGACTCCCACCCAGACTCCGGCCTTGAAGATGCCTGCGATCACCATACAGCCGGTCAGGGTCACAGTAGAAAGGAGCAGAAGTGCGAATAGGGACCAAGAGCGGTTCATGGGCGTCCTCCAGAGGCGCGGTTGGTACGCTTACCTCAATATTGTAGCAATGGACACGTACGCGGCAAGACAGTGGGACATTATTGCAGGAGCTTCAGCGGTGGAACTGGGCGATCAGGCTGCATGCACGGTGGCGACGCATTCATCGACGGTTGTCTCACCCCACAACATGCCGATGCCACCGCCACCTAAACTCACCGTGGAGACTGGCGGGAGCCTGCCGAAACTGTGTCTTTCCATTCTCGATACTTCGTGGGGCTCAAATCGTCCCGCTCTACACGACTCGCCCCTGGGTAGCTCAATGACTACTTACGCGTGAACTACTTAGTAGCTCACACAGCAACTTGAGCTAACGAAGCTTGCCTCGATAACCAATGGGCGCGCAACGGCTTTAAGGCAAACAATGCTAGCAATGCGCCTATCCAATCAAACACGATTGCCAGGATGAAGATCGGATACCAGTTGCCGCTGCTACCCGCGATTAAGCTGCCAATAGGCACCAGCAATGAGGCGGTGCCCTTTGCTGTATACAGCAGACCATAGTTGGTGGTCGCGAACTTCCTGCCAAACAGATCTCCGCAAGTGGCGGGGAACAAACTGTAAATCTCACCCCAACCGAAGAACGTTAGTCCAGAAAAGATCACGAATAAAACTGGGATATGGGCGAAGGAGAGGAGCAGCAGAATCGCAAACCCTTCCAGCCCGAACGCGATGAACATCGTGTTCTCGCGGCCGATATGGTCGGAGATCCAGCCGAAGAAGGGGCGCGTGGCCCCATTTAAGATACGGTCCAAGGAGAGGGCGAACGGCAGCGCGGCCATGGCGAAGCCGAACAAAGAAACCGGGCTGTCAGCGACGTGGAAATCTTTGGCGATGGGACCGAGTTGGGCTGTCGCCATCAATCCGCCCATGGCAAGCATGGTCATCATAATGTAGAGAAGATAAAAGGCTGGCGTCTTGAGCATTTGTGCAGGCGTAAAATCCTGCGTTGTTTGCGAATCCACGGGCACGGTTATTCTAGCCAGGTCCTCTTTTTGTGGAGCCCGCATCAAAAGCGCGGATGCTAACACGACTGTGCCTTGGAGAATTCCCCAGGTCAAAAAAGCGGACTGATATCCGCTTGCGTTGATCTGGTTGGCGATGGGGATGATGGTCAATGCTGACCCGGCGCCGAATCCAGCCGCCGTGAGACCAGCAGCCAGGCCGCGACGGTCCGGAAACCACTTGAGCGCTGCGCCACTGGCAGTGCCGTATACGATACCGGCGCCGACGCCGCCGACAACGCCTCCGGCATAGAGCATAGCGAGCGAATCGGCATCGGCATTGAGGATCCACGCGAGGCCAACCATGATCCCACCGACCGCTACGACGAGGCGCGGCCCGTAGCGATCCACGAAATAGGCTTCGAACGGCACAAGCCACGTCTCTGCCAAGACAAATAGAGAAAAGGCTACCTGGATCGCCGTCTTACCCCAATGAAACTGATTGTCAATCGGAGTTACGAACAGAGTCCAGCCATATTGAAGGTTGGCTATCGCCACCATCCCGACAATGCCAACAATGAGCTGCAGCCAGCGGTTGCGGAACATCGAAGATACCTCCTTTTTCAATCAGAGATTGGCAGACCGTCGTCTAACTTTCTCCAATTTTATACTATGAGCGCAAAAGTCAAGACGGGGAGAAAAAACTGCAGTGGTTCAGCTCGGGTAAGATCACTCACATAGTGCGGGATGGGTGGGTGTCGTAACAGCCAATGGAAATCGCTTCGCGCGCTATTCCCGGGCGCGTGCTGCGATCACGCTGCTGACAGAAGCCTGCCGCGCAAGCGGCTGATTACTTGGTGCCGAGCCAGCCGTGCTCGGACAGATCGATCGTCACGCCGTCCGGCCCTGTGAACTTGACCTCGACGTTGCCTCGCTTGGCCATCTCTTCCGTTCCCGGGTAAGGACGGTGGATAGCACCCGCCTTCTCGATGCGCGCTTGGGCCTCCACCATGTCCTCGACTTCGACACCGAAGTGGTGGATGCCGGTGTACCTAAGCGCGCCCTCTGTGGTGGCGGGTTCGTCGTATCTGAACTTGAGGATCGCTAGGTTTACGTGGCCGTCGCTCAGGTAGTAGCCCTCAGAGGTCGGGGAGTTAACTTTACCCACCTCTTTCAAGCCGATGCCCTCGATGTAGAACCGCTTCGTCGCCTCCAGGTCTCGCGTGGCGATCGCGATGTGCCGAATTCGTGCCATTGTCTACCTCCTTCTTCTGCGCCCTCTTTTCTCCGTGAGAACTGGCTAATTTTTCCAGAGCTGCTTGAAAAACCCGCTCTGCTCGATTTCTTGAAGCAGTGAAAAATCGACAAAACTCTCCGGCGCCACATTTCTTGCCCGGGGCTGGGATTCAGCGGCGCTGTCTAAAATGAACTTGATGCTCTTGAGCGTCGGGTACGGAATTTTTTGAACCCTTTGCGAATAAAAAGCATAGGCATCCTCCAGCACTTCTTTTTCATCCACGCGCAAATACTTTTTCATCACCCGAATGGAAAAATCCCGGTCAGTCCGAAATCGGTGGAGACCCTCGGCGTAAGCCTGGACAAAGGACTTAACGACGGGCCGCCGCTCGCGCAGGTATTTAGTAGTCACCGTGATGCAAGTCTGCTGCAGCTCCATACCGAGCGTGTCGATGTCGAAAAGCTCTTTCATGCCGAGCCGTTTCGCCCGGCTCGTATTGGGAGGAGAAGCGAAGCCGGCTTCGATCGCCCCTCTTTCCATCGCCGTGACGATCTCCGGCAGGCCGCCCAATTGGATAATCGCCACGTCCGTGCCGCGCTTGAGGCCGTAGCGCTCGAGAAAGATTGCCACGGCCGTGTCGCTCAACGCGCCGAATCTCGATATCCCGAGTTTTTTTCCTTTGAGATCCTCCGGCGTCTTAATTTCCGGACGGGCGTAAATCGAGCCGACGAGCCGGTTGAGCGAGCTGGCCACGATCCTGACGTCCGCCCCCGCCAAGATCGCCCCGGAAGTGGAGACCCCCGTTACCTGGGCTAGTTGGATTTCACCCGCGATCAGCGCCTGGGTAGCTGCGACCGCGGGAATATAAATCAGATCCGCTTCGATGCCGTACTTCGCGAGGTACCCGCCCTCCTTTGCCATCCAAACAGCGACCTGAGTTCCGGAGAGAGCCGCGTAGGCTGCCTTAATGGGTTCAGCAAAGACCTCCGCGCTGCTTAGCAGTGTTAGCACCAGCGCAAGAGGTTTAACCAAAAAAAGCCAGACTCCTCTCCTAGCAGAAATACTTAGTCCTTTACTTCGAGGGAGACTGCTTGAGCCGCTATACCGCCGATCTTCGAGCAACGTTTGTGGGCGACCAGGAAATTTCATTTCAAGATCCTCCTCTGTCACATTGCTTCACATCTGCCGGATTTTTACCTCGCGATCGACTTCTATCCACTCGATAATAGGATTTGGGATTTGGTTTGGGATGTGGGGTCGGGCCTGAGCATTGACTTATCCTTCTTGCCGATTCGATTGCACTGGCAACTGCGGTCCACTCAGAAGGCATTAGGCGGGAGGCGAGGCAACAGTCAGAGCCAAGAAGCCGACCTTCCGAGGACGCATTCCGAGCCCGTGTTTTACTGCTTCCTGACGTACTTCCTCAGATTCATCGTGCTGGTCTCCCCCGCGTAGAGGTTGCCCGCGGCATCCGCCGCGATCCCTTCGGTCGTGCTGGTCGGCTTCTCTTCCGGACCGAGGGCCGGGACAAAGGCGGTGACCTTGCCGTCCCTGGCGCTGCCGATGCGGATGCCCGGTCTGACGCCCGGGTTGTTTTTCGCGTTCGACTGGTGATCGGCGACGTAAAGAATGTCGTTGCGGTCGATGAAGAGCCCGCTCGGCCGGCCGAACTGCTTCCACTCGGCGAGGAATTTTCCGTCCTGGTCGAAGATCTGGACGCGGTTGTTGCTCCGGTCACCGACGAAGATCCGCCCGGTGGAATCGATGGCGATCGCGTGCGGCGTGTCGAACTCGCCGGGGCCCGAGCCTTTCCTGCCCCACGCCTTGACAAACTTCCCGTCCTTCGAGAGCTTCACGACGCGCGCGTTGGACTCCCCGCCGTGTCCGTCCGCGACGAAAATGTCGCCGTTCGGCGCGGTCACGACATCGCAGGGCCGGTTGAACGTGTCGGGCCCGTCGCCGGCAACTCCCGCCTTGCCGAGGGTCATCAGCACCTTTCCTTCCGGGCTGAATTTGAATACCTGATGGCCCTTGCCGTCTTTGCCGGTCGCATCGCTCGCCCAGACGTTGCCGTCGCGGTCCAAGTGGAAACCGTGCGGCTGATTGAACATCCCCGCGCCGAACATCTTCAGGACTTTGCCTGACGGATCGAGCTTGATGATCGGCGCCAGGTTCGAGCCGGCACAGCTGGTTCCGCCGCACCGTTCGAACACCCAGATATTGCCGTCGCGGTCGATATCGACCCCGATGGTCCCTCCCCACTTCCTGCCGTCGGGGAGCGTTCCCCAGCCCTCTTCGATGCGATACGGATTGTCCTGCGCGTAGGCTCCCGTCCCAAGCATCGGGACCATCACGACAAGCGCTGCTGCGACACCCAAGATCAGGCAACGTGCATGGAACATCATGGCCACCTCCCTGGACACGCGCTGTGTCCTCTGACAATGCCCACTTTGGGCGGAGAGTATCCGGAAGGGACGTGTTATGTCAACGTGGCCTTGGCTTGGGGACGTAGCTGGACATCTCCCCCGATTTCGGCCTGCATGCGTGTCCGCGACGTGCAGCCGATCCCTCAAAACAATGGACAAAGATTTGGCTTTTGTGTATTCAGGATCAATCAAGAATCGGAGAGGAGTCAGGTTATGAAGATCCCGAGAATGCTTATCCTGAGCGCGATCATGCTGACGGTCTCGCTTCCCGGCGTCCTTTTGGGTCAGGGCAGTAAACTGGTCGACGCTGCCAAGAAAGAAGGCGGCAGGGTGGTTATTTACGGCTCTATTGAGAATGACACCATCGACCTGATCGCTGCGGCCTGGAAAAAGAAAACGGGGCTGGAGGTAGATTACTGGCGAGACGCGGCTAACAAAGTTACAGACAGGGTCGCCACTGAGTCCCGTGCCGGAAAACCGCTCTTTGATGTCGTGCTGACGACCAAGTCCACGATGCAGCTTATCCAGAAAGACGGCTTTTTGGCCAAGTACGACTCACCTTCAGCGCGTGCCTTTCCGAAAGAGTTTCTAGATCCGAATCTTGGGCCGACCTACCGCAATACGATCATCGGCATTGTTTATAACACCGGCATCATTAAACCGGCCGACGCGCCAAAGTCGCTGGAGGATCTGGTCAAACCGCAATACAAAGGCAAAGTGGTCGTACCCGACGCCAGCCAACACACGACCACGGCTCAATGGATGGCCAGCCTCCACAAAGTGATGGGCAGCAAGGAAAGGGCGGAGAAATTTATTCTCGACTTGGCGGCAACGAAGCCCCTGCTAGTACCTTCTTTGACCCCTGCGGGGGAGCGTATTACCACGGGAGAGGCTCCAATCGGCATCGCTTTTTTAAAGAACGTGGTGTTTTACGGTAAAAAGGGAGTCCCGTTAGACTACGTGAGACTCGGCAAGTTCCCAGTCCGTCGCGCTCGGCGCCAAGGCCCCACATCCGAATGCCGGCAAAGCCTTTATCGATTTTTTCCTCGGCGACGAGGCATTGCGATTGATGGCCGGAATCGGCGAGTTTGTCACCCGCAAAGGAATTTATCCGCCGCTGGCGGATGCGGACAAAATCGAAATGGTCGAGATGGACGAGTTGGACAAAAAAGGCTTCGCCGAGAAGATGGCCGAGTATGGAAAGATCTTTTTGAAGTAGAAGATTCAAAAAGTTCGTTTTCTCTTTCCTATCACTGATCAAGGGAGGATATCATGAAAAATGCGCGAACCCTGTCATGGTGCGTGGCCGCCGCAGCCGGCACACTGGGCGTTGCAATGCTCACGGCATTGCCGTCGGTTGCCGCCGACATCATTACCGAATGGGCGACGGTGAAGGCCCCGCCGGTGCCTGAGCTCAGGCCGGTCACCCTCGACGGCAAGGCGACGGCGCTCTTGATTCTCGATATGATGAAGAGCAACTGCTCCGCGCGCCCGCGCTGTGTCGCGACCGTGCCGAACGTCAAGAAGCTGCACGATGCGGCCCGCGCCGCCGGCGCGATGATGTTTTATACCTTGGTCGGGGACAAACCCGTTCCGGCCGAAGTCATCGACCCAGGATTCGCTCCGCGTGAGGGCGAATGGGTCGCTCAACGCGGACCGGACAAGTACCTCGGTTCCGGCCTCGATGAGCGGCTGAAGGCGCGGGGCATCAAGACGGTCATCGTGTGCGGCACTTCGGCGCAAGGCGTGGTCATCGGCACCGGCAGCGGCTCCGCGCAGCGCGGCTATAAGGTCATCGTGCCGGTCGACTGCATGTCGTCCGAAGATCCCTACATGGAGCAATATGCGGCCTGGCACATGTTCAAGGGTGGACCGGTCATCATCACCAGCCAGACGACGCTCACACGCAGCGACATGATCAAGTTCTGAGGATAAGCCTAGGGTAGGTTGACACAAAACCATTTTAGTCGATACAAAGCTTGTGAATTGGGGAGTATGAAGCGTAACGTCTGGATCGTCCTGATCTTGCTCGCCGGAGTGTCGCAAGGTGCGTTTGCGGCTGAGGGGCAACTCAACGAGCAGCAAAAATTGGGGCGGCGACTGTTCGAGCAGTCGTGCGGGGTCTGCCATACTCGGCCGACCTTGGTTTCGGGCATGTATGGTCCAGAGCTTTCCAAAGAGAGCGCGGGCCGCGATGAAGCCGTGATGCGCGAGTTCATCGCCAACGGAACGCCGCGCATGCCGGGCTTCAAATATACCTACACCGCGGACGAGATCGCCGCCATCGCCGCCTACTTGAAAGCCCTGCCGCGCGGCAATCAAGATCTGCCGACCGCCCGGACAACCACAAAGGCTCCGACTCCGGCCCAGTGACGGTGTAAGCAGAGATCGACTTCACTTTGGGAGGTCGCCATGAAAAATCGACGCAACTTCGGCACTAACCTGATCGCCCTCGCCGTCGTTTTTGGCGCAACGACATTTGTGCCCGGCGCGGGTTACGCCGATGCGCTGCTCACCGGGACGATCACCTCGGCGGCGGGCGAGAAAATGGGAGGCGTGACGGTGTCGGCCAAGGCGGAAGGGTCGACCATCACCACGAGCGTTTTCACTGACCAGACCGGCACCTACTATTTTCCGCCGCTGCCGAATGGCAAATACCGGGTCTGGGCGCAGGCGCTCACCTACCAAACAGCCAACGGCAATGTCGCGCTGCACAAGACGGCACGCCGGGATTTCGTCCTGCAACCGATGAAGAACGAAGAGGATTGGATCCGGCAATTGCCGGGAGACGAATTCCTCGCCGCGCTTCCAGGCGACACGCCGGAAGACTTCCGGATGAAGACCCAGGTTAGGAAGAATTGCACCGGCTGCCACAGCGCGAGTTATCCGCTGCAGCACCGGTTCGACGAGGAAGGTTGGAATAAGATTCTCGAGCTGATGAAGCACGTGAACGTGCTCGGCGTCTACTTCGGCCCGGATCACAAGGCGACGCCCAATATCGATTTCCATCAGAAGGAACTGGCGGCCTATCTCGCACGCGCACGCGGCCCCGGCGAAACGTCGATGAAGTTCAAGCTGCGCCCACGCCCCTCCGGTGAAGCGGCGCGCGTCGTGTTCAAGGAATACGACTTCCCGATGGAACACGGCCACACGGCCTCGATGGACGGCAGCGACTGGTCACTCGGCACCAATTCCAGCATGAACCATGTCGCCGGCGTGCATGATGCGCAGATGGACTTCGGCGGAAACATCTGGATCACCTTCTCCCATACCAGTCTCGAAACCACGATTGCACGCATCGACGGCAAGACCGGCGCCGTGAAGAATTTCAAGCTCGACGATCAGCGCGGCATCGCGGCCGGCACGCACGGTATCACGCGGGACGAAAACGGCATCCTCTGGTTCAATACCCGATCGAATGTGCAGCGCAGCCGCGGCGGTCTGGGCAAGATCGATCCCAAGACCGAGAAGATCACCGTCTACATTCCGCCCGAGCCGATGTCCGGA
>VBLN01000045.1:18854-19405 GCA_005878685.1 Deltaproteobacteria bacterium
GAGTTCAAATCGGTGACCTATAAGAATCAGCACGGGACTGCGACCGTCTACGGACTGGCGGCGGATCGCGCCGGCAATGGCTGGTGGCTCCTGATGACGCAGGACCTCATCGACTACAGCGATATCAAGACCGGCAAGAGTGGCGAGTTCAAGCTCCCACCGGAAAAGGCGGTCATGGACAGTCTCACCCCCGAACAGCGCAAGATGTACGAGACCTTCCAGCCGCCGGATTTCAATACGCCGTTCGCCTGGGCGCAGGCGCCGCGGCGGATGGGCGCCGACAAGAATGGCGATTACGTCTACGTCGGCAACTCGTTCGGCGGCACGCTCGCGAAGATCAACATCCACACCAAAGAGGCGACGCTCATCCCGCTGCCGAATCCCGAGGCGCATCAGCCCTATCAGATCGGCATGGACAAAGGCCACAACGTCTGGACCAATCTGTGGAGCACCGACAAGGTCGCCAAATACGATCCGAGCGCGAACGAGTGGGCGTTATTTGATCTGCCGACGCGGGGCACCGAGTCGCGCCACATTTCGCTGCTCGAACG
>VBLN01000045.1:19506-20811 GCA_005878685.1 Deltaproteobacteria bacterium
TCCTAACGACATGTGATCCACGGTCTGCGGAGTTCCCTGCGATAGGCACAACAAGTTGGAACGGCACTAGCAGTCCGAGCGCGCGTCCTCTGGGAGCGCGAGCCCAAACCCGCTAAGATGACGTTCGAGAGCTCATTCATGCGGGACACTAGGTTTCAGGGAGACTTCGCCATGAAAACATTGTGGATGGCTGTCGTCGTCTTCTTCCTCACGATCGTCGGAGTCGGCCTGGCAAGAGCGCAAAAGCCGAGTGATAAACCCGTCGTCCGACTGGATCCAGCGCTCGATGCGCTCGTCTCTCCCGACGCCAAGTTGGAACTGGTGAAAGGCGGCTTTGGCTTTACCGAGGGAGCGCTCTGGGTCCAGAAAGGCAAGATCGGCTACCTGCTGTTCAGCGATATCCCCGCCAACGTGATCTACAAGTGGACGCCCGACGGCAAAGTCTCCGTGTATCTGGACCACAGCGGCTATACCGGACAGGATATTTGGCGCGTAGGCTTCATGCAGACGAATGGGAAGGATCGAAACGACCCACTATTCGAGGAATTTCCGATGATCGGTTCGAACGGGCTCGCGCTGGATCGGCAGGACCGCCTCATCATCGCGACGTGGGCGGGCCGGTCGGCATGATGTGCATCGACATCAGCCAAGACCCGACGCCCGGCATTACCGACGGCCTGAAAGTCGATATCAAGGGGAACCTCTACGAGACGGCGGCCGGCGGGGTCTGGATTATTTCCCCGGAGGGGAAGCACCTGGGCACGATTCTGACGCCCGAACTCGCTGCCAACGTTGAATTCGGCGACGCCGACCGCAAGACTCTCTACATCGCGGCGCGGACGAGCATCTATAAGATTCGACTGAACATCCCGGGTATTCCGTAGCGCTTGTCCGCCGCTTTGTGGCACTGGCAGCAAGAAACAATTCACATTGAGGAAGCAGCAGTATGCACTCTATCGCTTTAGCCATGACGACCGCGGCGATGCTTGTTTTCGGCAGCCTGCCGCTTCAGCCGGCGACCAGCGCAGCTCCGGCAACATGATGAAGCCCGAGACGGTCCTGCGCGCGGCGAAACTGATCAAGACCGGCGAGGTGTTCGAGCTCGCCGCCGTATTGTCTCCGGACCCCAAGGAAGCCTTCATCAACGCCAACCGCGTTTTTAACATCTACACCAAACCCGCGCTGCCGGTAGCGAATGCCCGCGTGGCCAACGAAGAGCTGGTCGTCACCGAGCTCGGCCAGATCGGCACTCAGTTCGACGCCTTCGCCCACCAGATGTGGGGCGATAGCTTCTACAATTGCTTC
>VBLN01000046.1 GCA_005878685.1 Deltaproteobacteria bacterium
GGCGATCTTAAAGCGGACCATATTCCGCGCCGCTTCCCGAACTAAAAGCTGATCCCGATCGGTGTGGATATTGCGCGCGATGGCCTGCGCCGCCAGCGCCGTATGCTCCTTGTCCGCTTTCCCGTGCACAATGAAGAATTCCCGCGCCTTCTCAGTCATTCCGTAATGCTTCTCTAGCGCGTTATCAAACTCCTCCGAATAGCGGCACACTATTGTTTCATTGGCGAGCGCCCCGGCGCGCGTCTCCGCTTGAGAGCCCAAGAACATCCCGCGGATGATCGCTCCCGTATGGGCCACGCATTCATAGATCATCAAGGCATTAGTGAAATCTTCCTCCTTGAGGCCGATAGCGGTCCCGAACTGCTTCATCAGATCGGGATGGGGCTGCTCCTCGTTAAACAGGTATAAGAATTGATTGTAGACGGTCGGATTGTTCGCGTTTCGAACCATGCAGAAAGCCAGCCCTTTCAGAATGGCGTGGTTGCATAAATAGTGCTGGACCGCGAATCCCTGCAGTCTCTTGGTTGAAAGCTTACCCGCGCTCAACTCGGTGAAGTAGCGACTATTCATCAGCTCGTCCACCCCCGGCTGGATAACCTCGCGCAAGAGTGAATCAACGAAGCCCTGATTTTCCATGACAACCTTCCTTATTAGTTTATTGGTAACGGAACATTCTCGTTTCGTGTTTGTATCAAATGATCCCGCCTGAGCTATGCCAACGTTAGTTAAATCGCGGCCAGTCGTCAAGCAGAGCCAGAAATTGGCAACGACATCCTTCTATCGGTCGGTTGGCTTCGGTCCTGTCCACAATTCTGGTTAAAGTGTCCAGACATTTGTGCAGGTACCTCTCTTTGGTCTACCGACTATCTGCTGGCGGAAGTGAAGTGTTATTCCAAATCTCAATTGCCTTTCCACCTACACTTGCAACAAAAGCCCAACGGTCGGCTCCCGGACGACGCCCGAAAAAGCAATTAGAACCAAGTACAATTTTTAAACGGTAAAAGTGGTCCATTTTTTGCTTACTCGATTTTCGTCGAAGTGAAAAATTTCGCAAGGTGAAGGAGCAAGATATGGAGTCTAATGGTGAACGCCAAATTGGCTATTTCCTTGCGGGGATGGGTCTGGGTGCAATCGTAGCGCTACTATTCGCGCCTCGCTCCGGTGGACAGACGCGTGAATACATCCGCGAGCGGGCCGACGACTTGAAACGGCAAATTGGAGAATTCCGCCAGCGCACTGAAGGCATGGTCGAGAAGGGAAAAGAGTTCGTCGAGCGGGAAAAGGAAACGGTCCAGAAAGCCGTGGAATCGGCAAAGCAGGCCTATAGAGGGGAGTCCCAAAAGACGTAAGGCGGTGGAAACTGAGTAGCCTTTAGTTCTTTTTGGCCGGAGACGAAATGGTAATCGAGATTGCGGCGGGCACTGTCGCCTTGGCGGCAGTCGTTTTAGTCGCCTTTCTAGTGCCGCTGTTGATCCGCCTGCGCAAGTCGGCAGAAGAACTTGAACGCCTTCTCCGTCGTCTAAACGAGGAGCTGCCGGTCGTGCTCTGGGAGGTGAAGCATACAGCTCAGAACCTAAACCAAGTCACGACCGACGTCGCGCGAGGCACGACATTCGTCGCTGCGCTGGTGACCGGCGCAAGGGCCACGGTCTTTAGAACCCTGCAGAAGTGGCGAACGAGTCTACGGACTGGCTTGCAGGTACTCAGGCACGGCAGAGACCCTCATCAGCAAAGAGCACTACCACCGCGCTCGTGACAAAAAATTATAGGCGATAAGACAAGTAAAAAATCGCCCGTGATACGCTACGTCCAGATCGTTTTAGGGATACTTTTGACAGGGGCAGGGATTATTGGCTTGATCTTACCCACTATCCCGGGTTGGCTCTTTCTTATACCGGACATAGCGCTTCTCTCTTCAGGCTCGCGCTGTTTTCACGGAATGTAAGATCGTTCTTTCCAGAAGTATATCCAGAAAATTAGGAAAGACCCCTCTTAGCCTTCCGGTACTGTAATCGGTGAATACCAACAGCGGAGGTGGGTGGTATGAAGGAATCAGACCTTAAATTCTAGACCCGCCGCCTTTATGCCTTCGGTCGCGCAGATTTCGTCTTCATCGGAGGTACCGCCGGTCACTCCTACCGCGCCGATGATTGCATTGTCTTGAAGAATCAAAACGCCTCCCGCCACCGGGACGACTTTGCCTTCGGACATAGCGGCCAAAGATCCCAGAAACGACGGCCGATCTTTGAGTCGTTCGCCCAGCTGCCGGCTGGACTCTCCCATGCCAATAGCCCCCCATGCTTTTCCAACGGCTATCTGCGGACGCAGGATGCTTGCCCCGTCTTCCCGCTTCAAGGCCTTAAGGTGACCTCCCTCGTCGAGCACCGCCACACACATGGGCCTGTATTTTGACTCTCTCGCTTTCGCTAGAGTTCGGTCTACAATGATGGATGCTTTTTCAAGACTCAGCTTCATAAAATGATCCTCCGATTCTTTAGATACTTACTGTTGTCAACTTACGCAAGCCCGAGAAGGAAGTTCTCAAAAAGGCAGGGACAACTGGCCATTGTCTTTCCTCATAATCACAGGCTTGCGGGTAAGATCTTTAATGCGAGATTCGAGCCAGCGCATATAGAGACGATAGCTCTTCCGTTTTTCGAGCGCCGCGATGCAGAGTCTACGCACCGCTCGGGCATAGAGCGGCCAGTTCCCCCTTACGGCGCGGGGCAATTTAAGATAGGTCGGCGCGTCGTCGCAAAATAAACTGCTCCGCGCCAGGGTCCAGATATCGCACTGTTTCTCGCCGCCAGGGATCCTACGATCATGCTTCAGTTTGCCTCGGCCCGAGTGGCTCTTGGATAGGCCCTGCAGCAGATGGGTGAACTCGTGACCGATCGTATTATAGGTGAGCCTTCTCACTTTGAGACGAATGGTCAACTTTGCTGCGCGACTGTTGAGCGGCACAAGCGCGCTGCCAAGGTGTGCTGCTGTGCAGCCGACGGTGATTTTTCTGCCCTCCAATTCGGGAAAACGGCGCAATGCATCATGCAGCATCTTAAGCACCCTTGGGCTCAGCTGCTTTTTCATCGGCGGCGTGAAAACAAACGGAAATTCCCGCTCTGGGCTCATGTGAGTTTTATCCCGCTATCGACAGACGAGATCGAACCTCGCGTTTGCGATTGGGCATCGTGAAACGAGTCTGGCCCCGTCTACAGCTTAAAAAACCTCTTGGCGTTGTCCGCCAGAACGGCCTGCTTTTCCTCGTCCGTGAGGTCGTCACGCTCGGCAATCTCTTCGATTTCATGCTGCGCCGCGGGGAGATCCACTTCGTGCGGATAGTCGGAGGCATAGGCGAAGGGACGGATCCCTACCCGCTTGGCCAAACAGGCGAGAGCGCTCTCGCTTCCTTCACAGCCGATAAGAATTCGCCCGCCGGCTAAATATTCGATGCATTTCAGCCGGGGCTGATCGTGCGAGTCAAAGTAGTTCTCGTCGCGCTCCGCCCGGTCCAATATTGAAGCCAGCCAACCGCACCCTCCCTCCATAAACGCGACGCGGAGATTAGGAAAGCGGTCGAGAATGCCATGGTAAATAAAGGAGATCATCGCGACCATGAGCGGAATGGGATGATGCAGGATGTGAGACGCTGTGAAGTTGGTAAAGGTATTCAAACCCGCGCCTTCAAGGTTCGCGCCTCCATGGACAGCCAGGGCGCAACCCAGCTTCTCCGCCTCCTCATAGATCGGCCAGTAGGTTTCGTGCCCCAGGTGAAGCGGAAGTCCAGTAGAGGGCAGCATCGCTCCCGCTAGAGCCAAATCCGTGATCGATCTTCTTAGCTCCCGAACAGCCGCAGGAACATCCTGCATCGGAATAAGGGCCATGGGACGAAGGCGGTCACTCAGTTTCGCGAATCTGTGATAGACATAATCGTTATAGGCGCGGCATACCTCGACCGCATATCTCGGTACTTGGAGAAAGCCGACCGAAAGTCCTTCCGAGGTAAAGAGCACGGTGCGTTCGATCTTCGCCCTATCGAGGAAGGCGAGCCAGTCCTCCGCTGATCCAGGTCGATATTCGCTCGCGGTCACTCTTTTTTTGGCCGTGCTTTTTCCTTCGTGTAGCGCAAAATGCATGCCGTCCAGAGAAGGAAAGACCCCCTGGCGATTGCGCGCTGGTTTGAGCGCGTGCCCCTTGATTCGCTCGCTCATAAACTCTGCGAACTCGGGAATGGACTCCACGATATGGCCATCACAATCGACCACGGAGTAGTGCTCGTACGACATTTGGAAATTCCTTTCTCAAGCACCCGGCCTTGGGCTGCTACCTCTTGCGCTCTGCTTCGGTCGGGAAATCTGCGGTCGCCATGACTCCCCCGTCCACTATGAGATTCGCCCCGTAGACGAAGTCCGAGTCGTCGCTGACCAAAAAGAGCGCCGCTCGAGCCTGGTCTTCAGCCGTCCCCAAGCGGCCCGCGAGGTTCTTAACGGCCCGACCCACCGCCGCGTCATCATCCATGCCTACAGGCGAGCCTGAGCGGTTAGGCGTCAAACAGTTCACGCGGATCTTGTAGGGAGCAAGTTGGACCGCCATGGCCCGACTCATGTTAACGACCCCTCCCTTCGCCGCGCTGTAGGCGATAGCCTCTCTCCGCCCAATAAGGCCCGAGGTCGAAGCAAGGTTAAGGATCTTCCCTCCTCTTCCCTGCTTGACCATCTGAGCGGCGACGTATTTGCTCATGAGATAGGGACCCTTAAGAGTGATCGAGATGACCTTATCAAACTCCTCTTCTGTGCTCTCCAGAATATTGACCCGATCCGTGATGGCGGCGTTATTGATCAGGATGTCGATGCCCCCGAAGTGTTCGACGACTCTCTTCACCATCTCCTGGACGTCCTTGGACCTGGAGATATCGCAGAGAACGAGCAGCGCTTCGTGACCTGACTGTTGCAGCTCGCTCACAACGCTCTGGCCGCGTCCCTGGTCCATATCAGCCACAACCACCTTTGCTCCCTCAGACGCGAAGAGCTGGGAGATCGCTTTGCCGATGTTCCGCCCCGCCCCGGTCACAACGACGACTTGATTTTCAAGCTTCATCAATAGTTCTCCTCAAACCAATTTCCGTCAATCCCGCAAAAATATCTCGTCACGAATTGTCATGTCAACCCGAGACCTGTTTCCAATTAGGCTTGGGCAATACGGCTCACCGTGCTCTCGTCAAGACTTTCACTGAGCAGAATATCATCTCACTGAGCAAAATATGAAATAACCTGTAGGGAATTGACAACAAATGTAGGGAATTACAAGCAAAAACTCGGCTTGTACATATTTGGCAGCGAATAAAATCAGCAACGTAAAGCCCTGGTATTAGATTTGCTTCAAAAAAGACGAATGACGACCCTGATTGTCTCGCCCTAGGGTCGAATCCGTCGTCCGCTAAATCTAAAGTGGAGTAAGCTAAATGGTGAGGGGCACTTGCAGATCCGCCGGGAGCTAAAATCTTAGAACAGCGCGGTTGGAATATTAGATGCTCAATACGATCCTTATCATTATCAACTTCACCGTCAGCGATGTAGACGAGCAGGACGGAGGTTAGGAAAAATAGCTGGTTGACAGGAGGGATGGGCAGCCTTAACTTAAAAAGACAAGGTAAGGAGACCAAAGATGACGATTGAGCTTAATTGGAGAGAATCGAATCAGAGCAGCGCAGAAGATCTCTCGGAACCCGCAGATCGGGAGGAGATCAAGAATCCTGCTGATCTTCTCACGGAAGAGGAACAGGACGACAGTGAGGAAAGAGATGAAGTCGAGGAGGAGGAAGAAGTCGATACCGAGGAAGTCGGCAACGGAGACAACGCCATCGCGCTCTACCTTCGAGAGATGGCGACGGTACCGCTACTTAGCCGCGAACGTGAGGTTGCGCTAGCGAAACAGATGGAAGAGGGGAAAGATCAGATGGCAGAGGCGGTCTTTTCGTCTCCGACAGCTTTGGACTACGTGATCGCGTTAGAGGAAAAGTTAAAGCAAGGAGAGGTAAGCCTGCAGGATATCTTTGGCGATATAGCGCAGGGGGAGGAGACGATTGATTTAGATCTCTACCGAAAGCATTTCCTCCGTAAAATAGCCAAACTTCGCTCCCTCAGAGAGGAACATGAGGCAACGAGTGCCAAGCTTGAAAAAAAGCGGTTAGCCGCAGTCCGGAAAAATCGGCTCCAGGAAAAGTTGTCAGGGATCAACCGTACGATCGTTGACGCTTTAAGAGAACTCAAACTCTCCGAGTCTCAAATCAAGCAAATAGCCGATGAGCTTAAAAGAAGCCACGCTCGATGGACTCTGTTGGAGAGGCGGCTAGCTCCCAAAGATAAGGACTATAGAAAAGCGCTGTCAGAAATTCGCGGGCTTGAGAAGGCGGTTAAGTTGCCAGCCGAGGATCTTAAGCGCCTGGCTACCGCGATCCTGGAAGGAGAAGCGAAGGCCGACTTGGCCAAAAAGCAGTTCATCGAGGCGAATCTCCGCTTGGTCGTGAGCATCGCGAAGAAGTACATCAACCGGGGCCTACAGTTTCTGGACCTGGTGCAGGAAGGAAATTTAGGACTTATTAGGGCGGTCGAAAAGTTTAACTACCACCTCGGATACCGTTTTTCTACGTATGCAAGCTGGTGGATTCGCCAATCGATCACGAGAGGGATTATCGATACAGGGCACACGATCCGCATTCCTGTGCACCGAGTAGAGTTGCGAAGCAGGATGATCCAAAGATCCAAGCAGCTCGCTCAGAAGCTGGGCAGAGTGCCGTTTCCTGAGGAAATCGCGCGTGAAATGCGCTTACAGGTAGAGGATGTCGTCGAAGTCATGGGGATCGGCGCAGAGCCGGTCTCGCTCGATCTAGCAGTGGGGGATGACGGAGAAAGCGAATTGGGCGATTTTGCCGATGATAAGATCATACCCAGCCCTTCGGAAGAAGTCATTCAAGCCGATCTTCGTACAGGCGTAAGAAAAGCTCTGGCCACACTCCCGCCAAGACAGGAAGCGGTGCTGCGTTATCGTTTCGGGATAGGTGAGTCTCGCGACTATACGCTGGAAGAATTAGGGGATAGGTTTTCCGTGACCCGTGAGCGGGTCCGCCAAATCGAACAAAAAGCGATTCGTAACTTGAGATTCCAGATTCGACGTCAGAAGACCGCCAACCAGGGTGAGGCCGCTATCTTGAATTAGCTCGGAGGATCAGCGAAAGGAACTTTTTGGAGCGGCTCCAATCCATCCGTACTCAGCTCTCTCCCCACAGCCGTTTGAGAAAGCCGCTGTCTCTTAGCTCCGTGAAAAAACGGGGAACGTAGAAATCCTCGGGTTTTGCTGAAGCTGCCTGCGGGACGGTTTTGCCGATCAGCCCGATAATGAGCTCGATTCCTTTCGGATCCCACAAAGTTATGCATTAGCACAAGGCCCCTCATATTGACAGGCAGATTTCCAGGTGATACCCGTTCGACAGTTCTGCGCTAGCTCGATGGCAGACCAAGGGCTCAGCGCGAAAGATAGAGGAGGAAATCTTTGTCGTCTCCGATACGTAAGATCTGTTTCATAATAGTCTGTCTTCTTGTCGTGCTCACGACGACGCCAGGTCGTGCTGCAGAAGCGCTGCAAAAGCTTCGCGTCGCCTACGCAGCGGTGACTGCGGCCTTCGCGATCCCCTGGATCGCCAAAGAGGCAGGGATATTCCAGCGTCATGGTCTGGATGTCGAGCTGGTTTATATCGCCGCCGGGTCGCGCGCGGTGCAAACGCTGGTCGGGGGCAGCGTCGACGTTGCGGCGATCGGCGGACCGGCCGGCGTCGATGCCAAACTGGCCGGAGCGGATACGGTCTATGTGGCCATCCCGGTGAACCGTGTCATTGTGTTCACGGTGGCCGCGCCGCAAATCCAGCGGGTCGAAGATCTGCGCGGAAAGATTATCGGGGTTACCCGCGTCGGAACCGTCACGGACTTCTTCACGCGGTTGTTCGTGCGCCAGGCTGGGCTCGTGCCCGACCGCGATGTCGCTATCCGACAGACGGGCGGTCTGCCGGAGACGCTCGCGGCGCTCAAGGCCGGGCAAGTCCACGCTGGCACTTTCGGCTTTCCGGCGGTCCTCCATGCCCGCGCCGCGGGCTTTCATGTCTTGATCGACTACGCCACCCTGGGATTTCGCTACCCGCTCTCCTCCGTAGTGGTGACCCAAAGCACGCTGCGCAGCCGGGAGTCCGCCATCCGCCGATTTCTCGAGGCGCATATCGAGGGCGTGCATCGTTTCCGCACCGATCCGGCCTTTGCGATGAGCGTGCTCGGAAAATATACCCAGACCACCGACCAGACGATTTTGGAAGAGACACAGAAGGTTTATGCCTCGGCTTTCGAGCGGGTTCCCTACCCTGATGCGGAAGATCTCAAGCTCGGGCTGGTTCAGGTCAGCGAGAATAACCCGCGCGCCCGCGGCGCCGACCCGCGAGACTTTGTCGAGCCTCGTCTGATCCGTGAGATCGAAGCCAGTGGGTTGATCAAGCGGCTCTATGGCGAGCAAGGCAAGTGAACAAGAATGAGGTAGCAGCGACCTGCTAGGGCTTGGACTGAGCCGACACGCGCGAGAAAACTTTTCGCACATTGCCCTCGGTGATCTTGCGGCGATCTTCTTCAGTCAGCCAGTCGATGGACTTAAATATCGGCACGATGTCCTCGAAATTCCGTCCGGTCTTGGGGTCGATGGCATTGACCGCGCCAAACATCTCCGTGGCGAACAGAACGTTGTCGACGCCGATCCGCTTGATCAAAAGCTCCATCGACTCCTTGTCGTAAATCGCCATATCCCAGTAAACCTTGCGCACCGCTTCCTCGAAAGGTTCCAGTCCCTCCTTAACGTGCATGCCCCGATGCCGGTTCCACTGATAGGGAATCGCGCCGCCGCCGTGCGGGATGATAATTTTCAGTTTGGGAAAATCTTTGAAGACACGTGATCTCAGGAGCTCCACCGCCCCGGAATGGTGCTGGGCAATGTAATAGGAGTTAGTCAGGTGCATCGCCGGGTTGAGCGAGGCGCTGGCATGAATGGTGCAGGGCACATCCAACTCCACCATTTTCTCCCACAGCGGATACCACCATTCGCTTCCCAAAGAAGGGGTCAGTGGCTCACGCCCTCCAGCCACGTCGGGATTGACGTTGCAGCCGACGAACCCCAACTCCTTTACACAGCGCCCGAGTTCGTCCACCCATTCCTTGGGGCTCACGCCCGGGGATTGGGGCAATTGGCACACGGGTGAGATCTTCTCCGGCCAGAGGCGGGCCACGCGCGCGATGAGATCGTTGCATGCCTCAGTCCAGTAGCGGCTCACGAGCGGCGATCCAAAGTGATGCCCCATCGCCGACGCCTGAGGAGAAAAGAGCAGCCTGTCGATGCCTGTTTCCTTCATCCGTGCGAACTGCCCCTGCATCGAGCGCAGGAGCGCTTCATCGCTGACTTGCAGCTTCGCCCGCCCGGGCCTGCCCAAATTGATAATTTGCTGCGCGCGGTAACCCTGCAATTCCAGCGGCGCCGTAGTGTAGTGGGTGTGGGCATCGATGATCATGAGTTTGTTCCTCCTGAGATCTTTAAGAGATTCGTGTTTCGTGATCCGTGCTCGTGTCCGCCTCTTCCCCCAGAGACGAACACGTGATATCGAGCACAATGAAACAGATGGGCCTTTTTCAACGGACTGTCTAAAAGAAAGGAGCATCGCCTTATGTCAGACATACCGCGCCTCAACGGCGTAATCAAAGCCTTGGAAGAAGGCAAGATCGCATTCGTCGGATTTAATCCCGTCGATATCGAAAGCGCAATCGCGATCGCGAGCTCTCCTTACGATGGAATCGCATTTGAAATGGAGCACGCTCCCCTGGACTTTCCTGGATTGAGACATGCGCTCCAGTCGATGCTCGACCGTCGCCAAATTCTCGATCGAGGAACACTCGCTCCCAAAGTGACGCCCATGGTGCGAATCCCCCCTAACGGGGGAGAGATGAATCAATGGGTCGCCAAGCAGGTACTCGATATAGGGGTCTTTGGGATCATCTTTCCCCATGTCAGCACGGTGGAGGAGGCGTGGAATGCCGTCAGCGCCTGCCGCTATCCTCGCCTTGCAGATGCTCCTCTTTATAACCCTCCGGGCATTCGCGGCGACGCGCCCGCCCGCGCGGCCCGTTACTGGGGACTGACTCAACAGGAATATTACAGCCGCGCCGATGTCTGGCCGCTCGCTCCGCAAGGGGAGATCTTAGTCGTCATTCAATGTGAAGATACGCGCGCGATCGACAATCTGCCAAAGATTCTTAAGGACGTTCCCGGGATCGGCGTGGTCCTCATCGGCGAAGGAGATCTAAGTCAAGAGCTGGGTCATCCGCGGGATTACGACCATCCGGTGGTTGCCGAGGCCATTAACAGCATCCTCAGGATATGCAAGGAGCACAAAGTCCCCTGCGGCCATCCCCACCCCGACGGCAAGAACATCGAGCGCCTCGTTTCAAACGGCTACCGATTCTTGATGCCAACGGCGCCGCGCTCCTTTGCCATCCTCGAGCAGGGCCGCAAGCTCTCCGGCAGGAGCTGACGGGGCGAACTCCCCTACCTGTTGATGTGTGTGTCTTGGCCGGGGACCGGATTGGCGACCGCCTCTTCCAGGCCCCGGATTCCCTTCCATTCGGTGGCGGGACGAACATGGCCGTCGCTTCCGATCTGATCGAGGCCCCAATAGATTTCTACGCAATGATGGTCGGGATCGAGAAACTCCACGGAGATCTGGCATCCCGCCCTGCGGCGCCCGTCGAACGTGATCGGAACCTCATGCCCACGTAGGCGATCCCGCACGCGAAAAACCTCCTCCAGCGTCCCAACCTCGAAGGCAACATGATGGAGCTCGATGTGTTTCGATTGTTCCGGTCCCGCGCCAACCAATGCAATGGAGTGGTGGTCCGTACCGCACCGCAGGAAAGCGAAGCCTCCGGGCTGCACATGGAGCGCTCCAGATCGCTCACCTGCAAGACCACATGTCCCAGGCGCCGAACCTTAAACGGCATTCCTGCCGGCGGAGCCATCTTTCTCAATTTCTCGACATCCAGAGCCATAGAATCCTCCTTCTATTTCGCCTTTCGATTACTTCTTGGCGAGCAGATTGATAAAACTGTAATCAATCATCTCATTCACGGGGATCTTTCTTTTGAGTCTCCCCGCCTCAACCTCCTGATCGATGGCGACGGCGATGCCCTTCTCGGCAATCCGGCCATCGAGCGGGAAGGAGTCGCGGTATTCGTCATATCCAGCTCCAGCCTCCGCCGCGTCCATCTGAACGTATTTCCTGAGCGCCCTGATGCCTTCTTCCCGATTCTCGCGGGTGTACTTCACCCCTCTCTGGAAAGCTTTAAGGAATTTCACGGTCTGTTCCTTTTCTCTGGCCAACCAAGACTCCTGGGCAACAAACCCGACGTTGGTCCAATCGGGGTAAAGCTCCTTCAGATCGAAGAGCTGTCTGAAGCCCATCGCCTTCGCGCGCTCGGTCACGGGAAACCATAACACAGTGGCATCGACGATCCCCGAGGCCGGGGCGGTGAAGCGCGCGGGGGTGGCGCCAATCTGCAAGAGAGTCACATCCTTGGGATCAACCCCAAAATGGCGTAGGCTCGAGCGCGTCAGAAATTCCGAAAGAGAGCCGAAGCGGCTGATGGCAAATTTTTTCCCTTTGGATTCCTTCAGCGATTTGAAGTTGGGATTGGCGTAGATTTGAAACGGCATCAGATTGGAGATCGCCCAGAAGTTCTTGATCTCGACGCCGCTTGCCCGAGCCAGCACGGTTTCCGGCACTCCGCCGGCCATAATTTGCACATCGCCGCCGATGAGAGCCTGGAGATTGGTATTGCCCGCATTGAACATGACTACAAGGACATCCAGTCCCTCGCCTTTGAAGAAACCCTTATCCTGAGTCACGTAGATCGGCAGGAACGCCACGTTCACCGTGGAAACCCCGACGACAATTCTGGCATCCACTTGCTTAAGTTGAAGCCCGCTCAAAAGAAGGATAAGCCAAATGACCAGCCAAACCTGGCCCCGACTCATGGACCGTGCCTCCCGCTGCTCGACTATCAGCGCCGCGCGCGCAATGGTAGAGCAGATGATATTAAATCAACCTTTATAAGGAAAGAGTCCCGGCTAAAAACAAAAAGGCCCAGGCTCTTGTGAGCCGGGGCCTTTCCATCTTTACATCTGGCGGGATCAGGCGCTCAATTTTTTGATTCCTCACATCAAGAGCCCACCACCTCTTTCAGATGCCCTTTTCTCGAGTCAGTTCCGGAACTGAGTTTGAGGGTCAATTCGGCGACCTCACTCCCGCGCACAAACCAGACACTCGTATGTTTGCGCATGTATAGGATCATCTCCTTTAATGCCTTCGCTCTTCCCGGCCGGCTGGAGATATAGGGGTGAAATTGGAAGGGACAGAAAGTCAGCGACTGTTGGGACTCTTCGTAGAGCTCGTCGAAGAACGCCTTCCACACAACCAAGGCGTCGTTCGGGTTGCCCGAATCTCTATGCGTGTAGATCCTGCCGTCGCCGAAGGGGTGTCTGGGCAGCTCGACCAGCCTGCGACTGTTGTTTTCCCAGATAAAGGGGAGATCGTAAGCAAACGAATTGCTATTCCAGAGGTAGCCGTGCTCCATCAACAACTCGATGCTGTTGGAACTCTGGGTGCAGGAGCGCCACCCCACCGGCCGTTTCCCGGTCCGTTTCTCGATCATCTCAGTCGTCTTCCGGATGACCTCTTTCTCCTGCTCCCGGGTCAGGTCTCGTGCGACCTCGTGATGGTAGCCGTGGCCTGCGATCTCGTGTCCCTTTTGAACGATCGCTTTGACCTGCTCAGGATAGCGCTCGGCGATGGCGCCACAGGTAAGAAAGGTCGCTTTGACTCCGGTCTCCTGCAGGATCCTGAGGATTCGCCATATGCCGGTCCTCGGCCCGTATTCTCCCTGGGTCCATTCCTCATGATTGATCTTCCCGTCGCGGTCGGGTTTCACATCCTCCCCGCCCTGAAAGTCAAACGTCAACAACACCGCCATGCGATGGCCTTCGGGCCAGCCAAGCTTATCTTTGAGGTGACGTTCCTGAATCATTTTCCGCCTCCCTTCGTTACAGCCGAGGTCATATCGTCAAGTAAAGTAGCTTAACTTCCAAATGGACGTCAAGCCTGTCATCTACGGCTTCCAGCCGCTTGCTTTGAATTCGTCGTTCGCCTTACGGATGAAGCTGAAGTCAAAGACATCGCTGACTTTGATCTCACGGTTGACTTTGGTGGTCTTTTTCATGTCATCGATGAATTCCTGGAGGATCTTGTCGTCGCTCCATCCTTCTCGAACCATGAGCTTCGACTCGTAGTCGTAGATGTCAGCAACCATCTCGCGGTCTTTGGATCTAAGGACCTCCATCATGTATTGGATGGAAGGCTCGCGCTTGGACAGGAAGTAGCGGAGTCCTTTGAGGCTGGCCCGAACGAACTTGGAGACCTTTGCCGGCTCTTTGCTGATTTTCTCCTGGGTGGTCACCAGCCCGCCTTGAATGAACTTTACATAGTCGCCCGCGGAGGCGAGCTTGGTCAAACCCTCCCGTTGGGCTCTGATGCTGGTCGTGGGGTTCATAAGAGTTGCCTGGATCGCGTTTCCTTTGAGCGCCGGATAGCGGACATCGTCCCCTCCCATGACGATCAGTTTCGCGTCTTTTACGGGATCGATGCCGTTCTTTCTCAGGATCTCTTTTGTCACCACGGCGAGCGAACCCTCAGGAGACATGATTCCTATGATAGCTCCATGCAATTGCGCAATCGATTTGATTTGGGGCGTGGCGATGAGATCCCACGAAGGTGTGTCCTGGGTAACAGCGATGATCTTCACGGGCACGCCTCTGACCGCCGCAGCCAGGGCGCTCCCGGCATTGGTAAAGAAATCGACCTCTCCGGCGAGCGCGGTCCTTATGGCGATCTCTCCGCGAATGCTGAGAATCTCAACATTGAGGCCCTCTTCCTTGTAATAGCCTTGCTTGTTAGCGATAAGAAAATAGAGGACAGAAGAAGACATGGAAGGGTAAGCAATTCGAACATTCTCTAGAGCTAGGGATGGATCGAAGAGGCAAAGCAAGTAAAGGGCGGCGACCATGCATGTTAAGACAATCCTTTTCACCCTCATAAGATCCTTCCTTGCGAAAGGGTTGAATCCTGCCGTTGAAGGCACTAGCGCTCTGATATTTACCGTAAAACTATTCTAGGCGAAGAGAGCCGTCAAGCAGGCAAAACATTGCTTGAAACCGTAAACTTGGTTAGGACTGAGGTGCAAGTAACTTGGTGGGTCTACTTTACCCTGGCAAGCTCGTCATCGATGATGCCGACGAAGCTGTCAAGAGACTGAGCGCCCGATAAGGGCCGGCCATTGATGAAAAAGGCCGGCGTGCCTGTAACGCCCAGCTGGTTTCCCTCGTCTACATCTTTCTGTACAGCAGCTTTATACTTGCCACTCTCCAGACAGCGATCAAAGGCGGCCACGTCCAGCCCCGCCTCTTTGGCCAGGTTGCTTAATTGATTCGGTTCAGACTTTAAATCGGCGGCGTAGAGCTTGTCATGCAACGCCCAGAACTTTCCCTGCTCATTCGCGCACCGGGCCCCCTCAGCCGCCCTCCGCGCCTGCGGGTGCAGGCTATCGATCGGAAAGTCGCGGTGGACAAGTTTCACTTTGTTGCCATATTTCGATAAAAGCTTTGTGAATGTCGCCTGGACCTGCTTGCAGAAGGGACACTGGAAATCCTCGAACTTCACAATTGTCACCGGTGCCTTCGCTCCCCCCTTAAAAGGTGCGCCGTTTATACTGACATCAAGCCGCAAAACCGGAGGAGGTTGTAGGTGAACCTTGACCGTCGTCTTGTCTTTGAGAGATTTGATAAACTCCTCGCGCTTAGCCCCAAGCTTTTGGTTCTGCAAGTAAGATCTGATCTGCTGCCGCACCGTAGTTTCATCGCCTTGTATGCGCGACTTATTTGCCTTGTAGAATGCGTCTACCTCTTCCTCGGTCACGAGGCCAACCTTTGCAGTCACCTCTTTGTCTAAAAGCGCAGGAACCGAGACACCTCGTCTGGCAGCTTCTTTGGCCAGGAGACGCTCTGAGATCATTGCTTCCAGCTTTTCACGCTTAAGGTTGTAGAGCTGCTCCTGGAGCTTGGCGAGCGGGGCGCCGATCGCCTTTTCAACTTGTTCAACC
>VBLN01000355.1 GCA_005878685.1 Deltaproteobacteria bacterium
AAATCCAGATGCAGCTCGTCGTCTTTCTTCGTCATCGTGCAGAAGAGCTGCTGCGCGACCGCCTTGCGGCTCTTTCTGTCCAGCGTCGTAACGTATTGGCGCGTGATCCAGGTACCATTGGGGAGCGAGCGGAGCTTTGCGCGCGCCTTCTGCTCGGAGCCCTGAATCATCTTCTCGCCCGCCGCGGCGATGAAATCCTGGCCGAATTTCTCGACCAAGCCTAGATACCGCCGCGCGCAGACGTTGTTGCCGGCGATCATGGCTTTCAAATCGAGCCCGACGTACTGCGGATCGCGGCACTGCCCGGTCAGCGTCCTGAAGACGTCCTCGCGGAACTCGCCGCGCTCGACGATCTTGAGACCCGAGATGCAGATTCCCTCGTGGTAAATTTCCACCGCTTCGCCGCGCAGCAACCCGCCGGTGTCCGCGGTGTGCGTGCTCGTGGCGGTCCAGGCGATCAGTTCCTTGCGGTAAAAGATCGGCTTGATCACCATCATGTCGTAGGTGTGCGAGCCGGCGACGTAGGGATCGTTGAAAAAGAACTGGTCGCCGTCGTAAAAACCGGGGGACTTGCCGAACCACTGGATCAAGGTGCGGATCGCGTCGGAGGTCGCCGCGGCGAATCTCAGGTGACCCGAGCAGGCGAGCGTCATGTTGCCTTCATCGTCGTAGAAAGAACTCATGCACTCGCCGCCCTGAGAGACTATGGGGGAGGCGGTTACGCGCTGCAGCGTCATGCGCCCCTCCTCGCCGATCGCCCACAGGCGATGGAAAAACATCTCGTAGCGAACCGGATCGATAACGTTGGTCTTCTTGCTCATTGTTTCTTCGAACGCTGTCGGCTAGCTATTTTTTCTGCGTACCGGTCTTCTCGATCTCCTCCAGCAGGGAGATGTCGACGAAATCCTTCGGCTGGAACTGCTTCACCCTGGGCTCTCTCTCCGCCATGAAGTCGAGCGTCGCCTGGATTCCCTCTGTGGTCGGATAAGGGATCGTCCGAAACAAAGGAAAAGCGGCATTGTAGGTGTATTCCAAAACGTCGGCATCCGTCGTCAGCATATATTTCGAAAGGGTCTTCAGCGCGAAGGGCTTGTCCGCCTTGATCCGCTCGATACCCGAGGCGTAAGCCTTTAAAACCTTCACGGCGGAGCCGCGGTTCTTTTCGAGATACCTTCGAGTCGTAGACAGGGTCGTGTGCTGAAACGAGATGCCGGCTTTCGGCAGGTAGGCAAGCTCCTTGAAGCCGGCTTTGATCGCGATCATGTTGGTCGGCGGAGAGAGGACGCCGCCGTGGAGCGCTCCGGAAGCGAGCGCGGGTAAAATCTCCGGCACGCCGCGCATCTGCAGGATGCTGACTTCGGTGTCCGCCTTGAGGCCCCACTTCTTGAGCGCGAGTCTGAGCGCGAGATCGGTAGCCGAACCGAATGTGGTGATGCCGACTTTCTTGCCCCGCAGATCTTCCGGCTTTTCGATTCCCCGGACGGTGACGACTGAAAAGAGCGGCTGATTGATCAATCCCGCGAGGATGACCGTATCCGCTCCGGTCACGCGCGCCGCGAGCGCGGGCTGGCTATAGACCTGAGCGAAAGGAACGTCCCCGCCGAGCAGGGCCGAAAGCGTTTGCGGCCCGCCACGGATATAGATCAGTTCGGCGGGCACCCCTTCGCGCGCGAAGTAGCCGCCGTCCTGCGCGACCCAGGTGGGCAGAGAAGCGACGCTGGCCGCGCCGACGGCGATCCGCACTTGCTGAGCCAGGGCCACCCCTCCCCATAAGAATGTGCCGATCATAACGGGCAGACAGAGCAAGAGTTCCCTATGGCGCCTGGTTTTCATCTTTCAGTTGCTCCTGTTTTCTTAACTAATTTATCTCCATCACTAGATTCGAATATTCATCGACGGTCACTTGAAATTCCGGCGGCACCAGCGTCGTAGTGAAAGGGAGCTCGATCACCACAGGTCCTTTGATGCGCGCGCCCGGTCCGAGCAACGAGTAGTCGTAGACCTGCGTGTCGATGAATCTCCCCTGCGGACGGGTAAAGTAGATTTTTCGCTTTCCCTTTTTGGCGGAGGCGATCTGAGCCCTTTTTTTTCTTTGCTGCTCGAGCCGAGGTTTGGCGACGCGGCCGACCCCGTCCACCCGGATCGCGCTGATTTCGATGCCGGCCTTGGTATAGCCGGCGCCGACGCCGTAAAGCTCTTCGTACTTCTTCTCGAAGATCTTCTGCAGTTCCTCTATCCGCGCGGCAGCGAAGCGGTTCCAGTTCACCGGCAGCTCGACTCCCGCCGTCTGGCGGCGGTAGCGCATGGTAAAAAAGCGGCGAAAATCGAGATCGTTCCCTTTAAACCCTTCGCCCCCCATGATCTGCTTCATCTCCAATTCAATGGATTC
>VBLN01000343.1:0-3030 GCA_005878685.1 Deltaproteobacteria bacterium
GTGCTGATTTGCCAGGAATCGCTCGAAGTAGCCAAGAGACAATTCTACGATCTCGTCCTCATCGACACCGCGGGAAGGCTCCACATCGATGAAGAGCTGATGGACGAGCTTAAGGCGATTAACGACACGGTGCATCCCCATCACGTTCTCTTGGTTGCGGATGCGATGACAGGCCAAGACGCGGTGAATCAGGCCCTGGGGTTCAACAGTCGCCTAGACCTGACGGGAATCATACTTACGAAGATGGATGGCGATGCGCGCGGCGGCGCCGCCTTGTCCATGCGTGAGATGGTCGGAAAGCCTATTCTCTTCTGCGGCGTGGGAGAGAAGCCCGAGGCGTTGGAGCCGTTTTATCCCGACCGTCTCGCGTCGAGAATTCTTGGGATGGGAGATGTTCTCTCTCTCATCGAAAAGGCCGAGCATGCTTATGAACAGAAAGAGGTAGAGCGGCTTGAGAGGATCGCAAAGAAGAATCAATTTTCCTTGGAGGACTTTCAAGCCCAACTACAGCAGATTAAGAAGATGGGCTCACTAGGAGAGCTCCTGGATCTTGTTCCCGGAGCGCGAAAGCTGACGCAAAAAACGGATCTTGGACAGGCGGAAAGGGAGCTCAAGCGGGTGGAGGCCATTATCAACTCGATGACCCTTGAGGAGCGCCGCAATCCTGCTATTCTTAATGGAAGCCGGCGTCGCCGGATCGCCCAAGGCAGCGGCACGACGGTTACGGATGTCAACCGCCTGATCAAACAGTTTCTCGAAATGAAAAAGATGATGCAGAGATTTAGCAAGTTCGGCGCCCGGAATCTTTTCAGCCGGATGCCCAATCTTTTCCAATAGACAGGAAGGGGAGATGAGCGTAAAAATACGTCTGAGTAGGCACGGAGCAAAAAAGAAGCCCTTTTACCGGATCGTCGTGAGCGACTCGCGCTCGCCTCGTGATGGAAGATTTATCGAACAGGTGGGTACCTATGATCCCAAATCTGCTACTGGCGGGATAAAGATCGATAGGGAAAGACTAGAGAAATGGCTGAAAGACGGAGCCAGGCCGAGCCAGACCGTTTCAGAGTTGATGGAGAAAGCGAAGTGACAACTAAATCCACGGACGGGAGGTGGCCTCCTTCATGAAGGAACTAGTTCAATACCTGGCAAAATCGCTGGTCAACAATCCCGATGCTGTCGAGGTCAAAGAGACCCAAGGAGAGACCGCCTCAGTCTTGGAGTTGAAAGTTGCCAAAGAGGACCTCGGACGAATTATTGGGAAACAAGGCAGAACGGCAAAATCGATTCGGACTATTCTAAATGCTGCAGCGTCGCGGGCAAACCGGAAGGTTGTCTTGGAGATCGTGGAAGAGAAATAGTCTGACCCCCTGCGAGTCCAGTGTCTGAGCGGCTTATCCCATTAGGGGAGATCGTCACCACCCATGGGATTAAAGGGTGGCTGAAACTGAAGCCCTACAATCCAGACAGCGCCATCCTTTCCTCGACCCAAAAGGTCTTTCTGGAAAAGGGAGACGTTCGTTCCACTCATTGTCTTGAGGCCAGCCGCATCCACAAAGGCCGTTCTTTCCTGAAGCTCCGGGCGATTGACAGCATAGAGGAGGCCAGGAAGTGGGTCGGATCGATCCTGTCCGTGGATGAGGATCAGCTTCAACCCTTAAATCCGGGAGAGTACTATTATTACCAGGCCCTCGGCCTCGATGTCTTTGATCTCCAGGGTCGATGGATTGGGGTGATCACGCAGGTGTGGTCCAAAGAGGGAGGAGATATCTATGTAGTTACGGCCGCCTCGAAAGACTACTTGATCCCTGCGGTCAAAGCAGTGGTTGAAAAAGTCGATTTACCGGGAAGAAAATTGATCATCAATCCACCCGCGGGACTTCTGGATCTATAGCCTCGACCCGTTCCGTCCTTGCAGCGATGACAAACTTTGCCGTCATTACTCTCTTTCCAGGCATGTTTTCGTCTCCTTTAAGCCACAGCATATTGAAAAAGGCTCAGGAGAAGGAGCTGCTCTCTGTTCGCTTGATCGATCTTAGAGACTATGCGACGGACCGCCATCGCGTGACCGACGATTATCCTTATGGTGGCGGTCAGGGCATGGTCATGAAGCCAGAGCCTTTAATTGCTGCGATCGAAGATCTGCGCAAAGGGATGAAACATCGCCGAGTGATTCTTTTGACTCCGCGCGGCAGGATCTTCAATCAGACGGAGGCTGCTCGACTAGCTCAAGATGACGAGATTGTCTTGATTTGCGGTCGTTACGAGGGGACCGACGAAAGGATCAGGCCATTTGTTGACGATGAACTTTCGGTCGGTGACTATACTCTAAGCGGCGGGGAGATCGCAGCGATGGCCGTCATCGACGCAGTGACGCGCTTAATCCCCGGGGTCTTGGGCAATTCGCAGTCGTCTCAAGACGAGTCGTTTTCGAACGGTCTTTTAGAATATCCTCAGTACACCCGTCCAGAAGAATTTAGAGGGATGAGGGTGCCTGAGGTGCTCCTCTCGGGAGATCATGAGCGAATCAAGGTATGGCGCCGCGAGATGAGCCTCAAGTTAACACGCGAGACGCGGCCCGATTTGTTTAGTAAAGCGCGACTGACGGAGGAAGAGACAAAGCAGTTCAGAAGCGTTTGCAGTCGTCTCTATATGGCATTGCTCCACCATCCGGTCTACGACAAGAACGGTCAAGTCGTGACCACGTCGGTCACCAACATGGATATCCATGACATAGCCCGCTCAGCGAGAACCTACGGAGTCAAAGGATTCTACGTTGTCACGCCGGTCAAGGCCTTGCAAAAATTGGTTCTTAGGATCATGGCTCACTGGGAACAGGGCTACGGGAGCCAGTACAACCAGACGCGCAAGGAGGCTCTTTCTTTGGTGCGTTTGAAAGATACGCTAGATGATGTCATCCTGGATCTGGAACAGGAATCCGAGACGAGACCTCTAGTTATCGTTACCACGGCGCGCCCGGGAGAAAAAAGAACCTCTTTTACGGAGCTGCGAGAAATGTTAAGAGAAGAGACT
>VBLN01000343.1:3044-4152 GCA_005878685.1 Deltaproteobacteria bacterium
AGGTTGGGGTTTGACGGAAACAGTCCTAGCTCAGTCAGACTACGTTTTGGAGGCGGTTCAGGGCGCGACGGATTACAATCATCTCTCTGTCCGCTCGGCAGCCGCTATCATTCTCGATCGTCTCCTAGGGCAGAATTAAGGAGTACCCTATGGACATCTTAGATCAAATCGAGACGGCACAGATCTAAAAAGGGGTGCCGGAGCTTAGTCCTGGGGAGACCGTGCGCGTCCATGTGAAGGTCGTGGAGGGAGAAAAGGAACGTACTCAGGTCTTTGACGGGATAGTCATCCGCATATCGGGCCAGGGAAGTCGAACGACGTTCACGGTGCGGAAAATCTCTTACGGCGTTGGCGTGGAGCGGATCTTCCCCCTCCATTCTCCACGCATTGACAGGATCGAGGTGATCGCCAGAGATAAGGTGCGGCGGGCTAAACTCTACTATCTTAGGGAAAGGTCAGGTAAAGGAGCGAGACTTTACGAAGAGGAGGGACAGGCAACCTGAGGAAACTCAGGTTTTCTTGATCACGTCCCCCCGTCCTTCAAATGTCCCTCCGGGGAAGACTTTAAGCTTTCCGGACTCTATCTCACCTTGGAAGTGACCCCCTTGATGAATTTCTATCCAGCCTGAAACGCAAACCTTTCCAACCAGACTGCCTTCGACCTGTAAATGTCCGGCCGATATCTTTGCCCGGACCTCTGCCTTAGGCCCCAGAACTAAAAGCTCGCCGGCCCTAACTTCTCCGCTGAAGCGGCTATCGATCCTAGCCGAGTGATTAAAGCTGAGCTTTCCCGAGATGGAAGTCTCCGGCAGGGTCACCATGCGCGGCGCCGCCTGGATGAATGAAAGGCCTTCACGTTCCTCTTGACTTGGCATCCCCTATGTCCCCAAAAGTACCTTTATACCACTAATTCACCTTCGAAGAAAAGCCTCGATTGTGGTAGCATTTTAGCTATGGAGTTGTTCGATTCATCTCTTGCCAAGGGGCGAAACGTCCCTACGCCCCTGGCGGAAAGGATGCGGCCATCAAGCCTCGAGGAATTCGTCGGCCAACAGCACTTACTGGGTTCGGGGAAATTGCTCAGAGAGATGGTTGACGCTGGCAAACT
>VBLN01000343.1:4170-5551 GCA_005878685.1 Deltaproteobacteria bacterium
CAGCGGAAAGACCACCTTGGCACGGATCATCGCGAGTTCTGGTGGCGCTCACTGCATCCATTTTTCCGCGGTCTCCTCCGGCGTCAAAGAGCTGAAAAGAATCATCGAGGAGGCGCAGCGGCTCCACCGGATTGGCAAACCCACGGTCCTCTTCGTTGACGAGATCCATCACTTCAACAAAGCCCAGCAAGATACCTTTCTCCCCCATGTCGAGCAGGGCACGGTCATCCTCATCGGCGCCACGACCGAGAACCCCTCATTCGAGGTGATCTCTCCGCTCCTGTCACGCTGTCAAGTTCTGCTCCTTCATCCGCTTACTTCCGATGAGGTCGGTCAGATCATCGATCGTGCGCTCCGTGATACTCAGAAGGGCTTAGGATCGTTGGGATTGGAGCTCACTTCTGACGGACGTGAGTTCTTGATGGAACATTCTCAAGGAGACGTCCGCGTCGCTCTTAATGCTCTGGAGACGGCTGCGGCCCTAGTTCGCAAGCAAAAGGAAAAAAAACAGATCGATCTTTTCCATCTTCAAGAGGCGGCGCAGAAGAAGTCTCTCCTTTATGACAAGTCCGGCGAAGAGCACTACAACGTCATCTCAGCTTTTATTAAAAGCCTTCGAAGCAGTGATCCTGACGCCGCCCTTTATTGGCTCATGAGGATGCTGGAGGCAGGTGAAGATCCTCTTTTCATCGCACGCCGTATGATTATCTTTGCCGCTGAAGATATCGGCAACGCCGATCCCCGGGCGCTCCAAGTTGCGGTCGCAGCAAAAGATGCCGTTCACTTCGTCGGTCTCCCAGAAGGGAAAATACCTTTGGCTCAAGCAACGACCTATCTAGCGACAGCCCCCAAATCCAATGCCTCGTACAAGGCGATACTCGCCGCCGCCGAAGATGTACACGAGAAAGGTCCCTTGCCTGTCCCTCTGCATCTCCGCAACGCGCCGACGCCGCTCATGGAAAAAATGGGATACGGCAAGGGCTACAAGTATGCCCACAACTTCCCCGACCATGTCGTCGATCAAGAACAATTCCCAGAGGAACTTCGAGGAAGGAAGTACTATGCCCCTTCAGACTCCGGCTACGAGAAGACCATCAAGGAGAGAGTGGAAGAGTGGGAGAAAACGAAGAAAAGAAAGAAAACGTAACCCCGTCTCGCTCGGTCTCAACAACTCCCTTGAAAAAGTCAAAGAGCAAGCCATTTTTTTCTTGTCAAGCTCTCCGCGTTTATATATAGCATGTCTCACAGTTGATTCTGTTATCGGCCGGTTTTTTTGCCGTGCACCCTTAACTTTGGTTTGGAGGCGGTCATGAAGAGACATAAGCATTGCAGCCCTCTCATTTTTGGAATCGCGGTTTTCCTTTTTGCCGCTACTCCCGCG
>VBLN01000356.1:0-505 GCA_005878685.1 Deltaproteobacteria bacterium
CTGCTGACGTGCGCCCCCGGCTCGACCCAATCTTCGGCGAATACCGGTATCGATGAATTCGTGGCGGTGAAGACCACATCCATGCCCCGAACCGCCTCTTCCGGATTTTCTACAGTACGGACCTGGATGTCGAGGAGCCGGGAGGCTTCGGCGCAAAACGTTTTTCGCCTTTGCGCGTCTCTGCTGGAGACTGCGATGTCTTTGAGCTTCCGTATGGTGGCCATGGCCTTGAGCAGTCCGAGGGCATTTCTCCCGACGCCGAATAACCCTAATTTTTGGGCGTCCTGCCGCGCCATGTGCTTGGCCGCTAACGCGACGTGGGCGGCGGTTCTCAAGGTTCCGAATGGATAGCCCATGACGGAGAGCAAGGCGCCACTCTCCGTATCAAAGAGAAGCGCATACATACGATCGCCACCTAGGCCGCTGTTCGGGCCCAAACGCACGCCAACGCGGCGCCAGCCCAGCAGGGCCCCGGAGACCACACGGAGCGCCTTAGCTCCTCCGA
>VBLN01000356.1:525-3408 GCA_005878685.1 Deltaproteobacteria bacterium
TGCTGCCTGAAAGCCTCCTCCGTAAGCTCGATCGCTTGCGCTAGACTCAGGAGAGGCTCGACTGCCTCACGGCTAAGAAGTAGGGCCAATTCTTTCCCCCGCTGTGGATTGTTTTCAGCCTCTTCCGGAAACGGCAAGGTCGTGGGGCCGCTTGCCGAGCCGTCGGCCGCCGTTGCTTGTGACAACCACCGTGTCGCCCCACGTGCAGATGCTTTGGCCGTCTGCCGTGACGGCAGACGGCTTGCAGATGAAGACCATGTTCTCGCGCAGCGCCACGCCGAGCTGGCGCGAGCTGCGTGCGTGGGAAGTGATGATCGGGCCGTCGTCGCCGGCGCCGCGGCCATGCATGGTGAGCTTGCCTTGGGCTCCGGCGGCGGGACCAGACTTGGGAGCAGCCGCTTGCGCCGATCGATGCGTCAGCTCAGCCAGTTCTCCGACAGTAATACCGGGCTTTAGCCTTTCCAAAACACAGTTGAATACTTCCCTTTGGACTTTGATCAACTCTTCATGGACGGGATCCGCCACCTCGACAAACACCGGCTGCACACCCTGCGCTCGGTAACCGATCCAAGAAGCCTCGACTTCGTTGATGATGAGATCGCCGCGTTCCAGGACGCGCATGCTCGGGCGAGTCAACGTGCGCACGGAATTTTTCCCGGACACCCAGTTGCAATGCACGGGCATCTCGGAGCCGTTGCGCATCAATGCGCACTGGGTCGCGGCCCACACTTCCCAGTCTTTAACGCCCGATCGAGCCGCTTCGACTTCAGCCCGGTAGGCCGCCTCGATAATCTCCATCGACTTGGTCAGAGCTGTGATTTCTTCTTCGCTCTTGACATAACGCACTTCGGTCAGGATCGAAGTCGCGTCAATCAGTTCGGCGTGGGGGAAGGACTCACAGATCTGCTTCCAGGTGCCGTAAAGAATCGTCCCTTCGGGGGTCCGCGTTCCTTCGACGTCTCCGAGACCCGTGATGCCAATGCGCCCGCGCTCGACGCCCAGCTCCTTTAACCGTTCCACGATCACCCGTCCGTAACTGCGCCTGGCCTCGCGCACGTCTTTGGTCCAGTCCTGCACCGTAGGCCAGCGCGGAGCCGCAGAGGTAGCGATCGCGGTCACTTCACCCTCCAGCGGTAAAACGGCGGCGATGTCCGCATCTCCGCCTCCGCCGCAGTGGCTGAGATAGCGCGTGTTGGCTTGGAAATCCATGGAATGGCCGGTGTTTTGCGGCGTGACAATGACATCGATGCGCTGTTGGCGCATGAGCTGGCGCACCGCGTTCCAGCGACGGTCTCTCTCGGTCAAAGAGAAGCGCGGATAAGGATAGAGCTCAGACATAAGAGTCTCTCAATCTTTTCGCCACTCGTAGCTCCGGTCCATTCCACCAAACCGGGCGCCTCGCTTGGCGATCTCTGCCTCGTAAGCGTCCTTATCCAGAAACTTGGCCGTCACTTCGAGCTGATAACCGTCCGGGTCTTTAAAATAGATCGAGAGTCCCGATCCGCCGCCGTGGCCTTTGGGACCGTCGTATGCGACGCCGAGGCGCTTCAACTGCTCCTGTACTTTATCCAGATCGCTCGGGTCGATCTCGAAGGCAAAGTGGAGGTGACGGGTATCGGTCTTGGGAGGATCACCCGGCACCATCTGAAAAAGATCAAAGCCGAAGTTTCCCGCTTTGACCAATGTGTGGCGGGATCGGTTGGCCGCCTTATCCTTCTCACTCAGTCCACGGCTGCGCCCGACTTCGCCGTCGAAGACTTCTTGGTAAAACTTGACCGAGCGCTCAAGATCCGACACGACGAACGCAAGATGATCAACGCCCTTAAGCTTCATAGGCCGCTCCTAACTTGTTAGATTTTGTTAAGCACTTACCTCTGTCACTCCCGCAAATAGGACTAAAGAGCCAAAAAAGTAAGCTCGCGTTTTCCCAGCCGGCGAGCGCCGCTCTGCTCTATGACTACCGTGTCTCCGGCGCGGATGGAATCCCGCATTTCCCCTTTTCTTGCCGCCGGCTTGAGGATGAAGACGTGCCCCTGTTTGAGCCGGCCGCGAGATTCAGGAAAATCCCTCACCGCGCCCCAAAGCATGGGAGCATCCTCACCCAACCCCCGGCCGTGCATGAGAGCCCCGTCCGGTTCGTAACCTGCGCCTCTAACTTCGTCCTGATAGAAGGCCACGACCTCGCCGAAAGTAACTCTAGGCCTGAGGAGCCTTAGCATCTTGTCAAAAATAATCTTGGTCGCGTCAAAGATTTTCTCCAGCTCTTTTGGCCGGGGACCGAGGGAGATCGGCTGCAGCGCCTGGGCGATATAGCCGCCGTATTTCGCTTCGACTTCGGTATTGATGAGGTCACCGAGTTTCAGCGGCCGGGTCGTCACCACTCTCTGAGCCCACGGCACCTCGGGCCCGCCCGCGCCGAACAAGAGCATGGTGACGGGTTCGCCGCCCTGCCTAACGATCTCTCTCAGCATCTCTCCGATGAGATGACTTTCCGGAACACCGGGCCGGGCCGGCTTCACAAGCGCTTCAATCGCCAGGCCGATGATGTCAGCCGCCTTCTCTACGAAAGCAACTTCTTCGTCACTTTTTACCGAGCGTACTTCCTGCATGAGTTCGGTGCCATTCTCAAATTGGACTTGGGGAAGAGCACTGCGAATTTTCTCGTAGGTGCCCCACGGAATGACTCCTTCGGGAGCCCGCACTAATCCCCCGAGACCGATCACGCCGACTCGCTCGGCCCGAATTTCTTTCAGGCGCTGAATAACCGGTTCCCCATAGGAGCGGCGCGAAGGGCGGATATCTTTTACCCATTCCTGCGCCATCCCCCACCACTCGATCTCGTTCGCCCCGCGCACGATTGCGGTAACTCCACCGTCCAGCGGA
>VBLN01000357.1:0-1332 GCA_005878685.1 Deltaproteobacteria bacterium
GATGTCACCGTCGCTCACATCCTTGAGAACCGGACGATCCCAATAAAGGATCTCTTCTTTGATGGCTGGGAACTTCAAACGGCAGAAGGCCCCGGAGGAATCAGCAACTTTGGAAATGATGCCTTCAGCCGCCCATAGGAGCGGGCTGCCCAGCAGTAATGCTACCGCCAAAAACAGCATTGAGCGCAGCGCTTTGAGTTGAACCATTTCTTCCCCTCTGATTTTCCTATTGCCTGCCTTTTTTGTCCCTTCTATTTAATCACCTTGTCCGCCCGCATTCCAATTTTAGATTTTCGATTTTGGATTTTAGATTGCTTAATCATCGGATTACTCTGTCGGCTCGCGCCAGCACGTTCGGCGGGATCGTGAGACCGATCTGCTTGGCTGCTTTCAGATTGATGACGAACTCGAACTTTATCGGCTGCTGCACTGGCAAATCCGCTGGCTTGGTCCCCTTTAGGATCTTATCGACGTATGTAGCCGCGCGGCGATATAAGTCGGGAATGCTCGCGCCGTAGGTCATAAGCCCCCCGGCTTCTACAAACTCTGACCTGTTGTATATCGCCGGGAGCCGGCTTTTTATCGCAAGCTCTGCAATCTTTGTTCGGCGAGGAATGAAGAAGGGACCCCCAAACACAAGGACGGCGTCAGCACGCCCCTTGGTTGCGGCTCGGAATCCAGTTTCAATATCCTTGGGATCTAGTACGTCCAGGAATTGAAGCCTTACTCCGATCGGCCCTGCGGCAAGTTCTGCCTCTCTTAACTGTTGTGCGTTAGCAGGGTTGGTTGAAGTCCCAAGTACGGCCACGCGAGAAAGCCTAGGAACGACCTCCCTCAAAAGCTCCAGCCGTTTTCCGCCTAGCTCCGCGACAAGGCTGGACAATCCTGTGATGTTCCCGCCCGGTCGCGCAAGGCTGGTAACAAACCCGTTGCCAACAGGATCAGGATCCTGCGCCATGATGATAGGAATCGTGTTCGTCGCCTCCCTGGCGGAACGGGTCCCGCTCGCACCAGCCGTGAGGATGACGTCTACCTTGAGACTGACTAGCTCCGCGGCGAGAGCAGGTTGCCGATCGAGCTTCTCCTGCGCATATCGGTACTCAATTGCGATGTTCTGGCCCTCGATGTAGCCGAGATCACGTAAACCTTGACGAAATGCCTCGGTGTAGGGCGCTCGAGCAGAGGGAGTGCCGGCAGCGAGATATCCTATCCGCCCGACTTTCTTAGGCTGCTGCGCGTTGGCTGGAAAGCTAAGCGCCAAGAGCATAGCGCCTAGAGCCAACCATTTTAAATTTCGGACTTTAGATTTCCGATTCATAACTCAACACCCAA
>VBLN01000357.1:1407-4348 GCA_005878685.1 Deltaproteobacteria bacterium
AAATTTCGTCGGTTGCTGAACAGGGAGATCAGCGGGCTTTGTGCCCTTGAGGATCTTGTCCACATAAGTGGCCGCGCGCCTGTATAAGTCGAGGTAGTCCGTCCCATAGGACATAAGTCCACCAGCTTCAGGCCACTCACTGTCGCCATACATCGCCGGAAGCCGATTCTTGACCGCGAGGTCTACAAAACGCTTTCTGTGGAGGATTAGCGTGGGGCCCGGCGGGATAATCAGAGCACCGGCGCGCTGACCCGTTGCCGTTCTGAATGCGCCGTCTAAATCCGGGTTGGGACCCCGTACCTCGATAGACAGGAGTTTGACGCGCAAAGCATCCGCCGCTACCTGTGTTTCTTGCAAAACCTGAGAAACCTGTCGTTGAAACGCAAGTGCCCCATCAGTGAACACTGCCACACGGGAAATCTTAGGAAACGCCTCCTTCAACAGCTCTATCCTTTTTCCGCTTAACTGTGGTGAAATTTGCGTCAACCCCGTGATATTTCCGCCTGGATTTGCAAGACTGGTAACAAACCCTGCTTCAATGGGATCACCGACAACCGTCATGACAACGGGGACTGTCCTCGTAGCTTGTTGCGCCGCACGGGTCGATGGACTGCCGGTGACGACAATCACGTCCACTTTGAGTTGTACGAGCTCGGCCGCGACCCCGGGAAGCCGATCGAGCTTGCCCTCTACAAATCGATACTCGATAACAAAGTTTTTCCCTTCCACGTACCCAAGCTCGCGTAGAGCTTGTCGGAATCCGTCGAGACGAGATGATTCAGCGGAAAGGGATTGGGCCGATAAATAACCTATCCGGGGAATTTTGTTTGTCTGCTGCGCGTCGGCCACAGACCCAGCCACCACGAGCACGAAAGCGAATACCGAAAGCCCCAGCCATTTTAGATTTTGGATTTTAGATTTTCGATTCATGATTCAAAAATCAACATCCACAATTCAAAATTGTCACTTTATGACCCGGTCCGCTCTCGCCAGCACGTTCGGCGGAATCGCGAGGCCGATCTGCTTGGCAGTTTTGAGATTGATCACCAGCTCGAACTTCGTCGGCTGCTCGACGGGCAGATCGGCTGGCTTAGACCCTTTGAGAATCTTGTCTACATAAATGGCGGCGCGCCCATACATGTCGATCAGGCTCGGGGCATAGGACATAAGACCTCCGGCCTCGACAATCTGGCTGTCATCGTACATCGCAGGTAGCCGGTTCTTTGCGGCGAAGTCCAGTATCCGTGCTTGGTGAGCCTTGGGAACCGTGATCACGGGGTCCCTGGGTACCCTGAGAGCATCCGGACGCTTTTTGATTATGTCTGAGAATGCTTTATCAAAATCGATCTCGCCTCGTACCTGCACGGCTTGGAGTTGAAGACCCAGCGCCTGGGCGGCGACCTGCGTGTCGTGGAAAGCGCCGGCCGTAGTATCGGGGTTCCAGAGAAAAGCTATACGGGAGACTCTGGGGAAAGCCTCCTTGAGAAGCTCCAACCGTTTACCATGGAGTTCCGGCGACATGGCGCTCATCCCCGTGATATTCCCACCTGGCCGTGCGAGACTGGCAATAAATCCATTAGTAATAGGATCGCCTGCTGCCACCATGACAATGGGGATCATATTGGTCGCTTGCTTAGCAGCACGGATCGCTGTCTCACCCGGCGCGATGATGGCATCAACCTTAAGCCTGACCAACTCACCCGTTAGGATCGGGAATTGATCGATATTCCTGTCCGCATACCGGAATTCTATGATGATGTTCTGTCCTTCGATGTAGCCTAGCTCTCGCAAACCTTGCCGAAATGCCTCTCGCTGGAACACGACCCTGGGATCAGTCTTAGAGGAGGCGTGTAGATAACCTATGCGACGAATCTTCATCCGCTCTTGCGCCTCGGCGGAAAAGCTAAGCGGCAAGAGCATAGCCCCTAAAGCGAGACCAATGATTTTTTTTCTCATTTTTTCTGCTGCCGCCTATCGCCTATTTCCTGTTATCACTTGATCACCCTATCCGCCCGGTACAGCACTGCCTGCGGAATCGTTACTCCGATCTGCTTCGCTGCTTTCAGATTGATCACCAGCTCGAACTTCGTCGGCTGCTCGACGGGAAGATCAGCCGGTTTTGCGCCTTTCAGAATTTTGTCCACATAGGTGGCAGCGCGCCGGTACACGTCGGTAATGCTCGGGCCGTAGGCCATAAGCCCTCCAACCTCCACAAACTCCTCCCATGGATAAATCGCTGGCAACCCGCTCTTTGCCGCCAAGTCGGCAAACCTTTTTCGGTTAACACCGAACAACGGGTGCGCCCGGATGAGAATAGCACCCGCACGTCTCTCGGCTGCGGTTTTGAACGAGCTCTCGAATTCGTCAGGACCTTGCACCTCCAGCATTTGAAGCTGCAAGCCCAACTGACGCCCTATCTCTATGTCAGTCACTGAATCCGGCGACGACGCTGAAGAAATGGCCGGATCAGTGAAAACGACTACACGGGAGATCTTGGGAAACGCCTCCTTGAGAAGTTCCAGCTGCTTTCCCCTAACCTCTGGGCCTAGGAAGGACAAGCCGGTGATGTTTCCTCCGGGCCGAGCAAGGCTGCTGACAAGCCCGCTTCCGACAGCGTCACCGGTTACCATTACAATCGGAATCGTGTTGGTCGCTTGCTTGACAGCTCGGACTCCAGGCGGTGTCCCCGTGACGATCACGTCAACCTTGAGACGGACCAGCTCAGCCGCGAAGTCACGAAAAAGATCTGCCTTGCCTTTCGCAAATCGCCACTCAATTACGATGTTTTGCCCTTCGATATACCCCAGGTCGCGCAGACGTTGTCGAAATACCTCTTCGAGAGGGTCGATGCCGGGGCGAGCTGATAGAAAACCTATCCGCGGGATTTTCTTCGGTTGCTGCGCGTCGGCGGGTTGGAGCGAAAGCAGAACTAAGGTCACGA
>VBLN01000358.1 GCA_005878685.1 Deltaproteobacteria bacterium
TCGGATACTTACTGATATTTATAGGATATGGCCTGGTTCTTGGATCTGTTTGGGTTAGGGACTGGGACCGTATTAAGAAATGGTTTAAGTAAAAAGGACAAGGACCCCCTCCCGAAAGAAAGAGAGAGGGATCGCTGAATGAGCCTCATTGTGCTTGTCCTGGGACGTTTTTGTACATTGGTCGAACATATCGCCGCCGCTTTTACTGGTTTTGTTCTTCTCACCCTTTTTGAAAAGTAAGAAAAAGAAGTAATTTTGCCCTCCGGTGGTCAAAACCCTCTGATAGGCACGGCTCTTGCCTGTAACAAGAGATTGCCCGATCGCAGAAAAGTATGCCCGCCGTAGGAGTAAAAACAATCCTGGTAGTTGAAGACGAGCCTATATTGAGTGAGGTGTTGGAGATTCAGATGAAGCGCCTTGGCTATAGCGTTAGCCCGGCGAAGAATGGCAAGGAAGCCCTAAGAAAAGCAGCGTCGGCTTTGCCAGATCTGATCCTTCTAGATATCCGTCTTCCAGATTTGGACGGTTTTAGGGTTGCCACGCTAATCCGAAAAATGCGGAAGACCCGTTCAATTCCCATCTTGGCTGTAAGTGGTCTGCCGATAGACAAAGAAGAGTGCCTTAAGAGTGGCTTTAATGATTATCTGGCCAAACCATTCACGAACGCCGACCTGGTCAACCACGTTAAGAAGCTCCTAGAATAACAGAAAAAGCTCGGCGCCGCGTATCGCATCTTGAATTCAGGTTATTCCTTCGCATTCTCACGTTTTGATCATTCCTAAACACGAAAATATCCGTTCGACGGTCGGGGTCTTGAATTTTGAATCAGCTCTCTGCTAGGGATGGCGCGAAAGCTTGGGCAATAAGGAAGGCGCGACACCTTAGACGATCCTATAGAGGACTTTGATGGAGTATGGGCTTCACCTCGCTATCTCCGATCCTGGAGTCAACCCCGAAGAGCTGATCCGCTTCGTCCAACGGGCCGACGAATTGGGTTTTTTCTGCGTAACTCTTGCAGATCATATCGTCATTCCTAGAAACGTCACGTCCCCCTATCCTTATACTCTGGATAAGAAGTACCCTGGAAAGGGTCATCACCTCGAGCAGATCACCGCCATGGCCTTTCTTGCCGGCGCTACGCAGCGCATCCGTTTCGCCACCAGTGTCATGATCGCCCCTTATCGCCATCCTGTCGTGGTCGCGAAGATGCTTTCGACCTTAGATTTCCTTTCGCACGGCAGGATGATTCTCGGCTTGGGAGTCGGCTGGATGAAAGAAGAATTCCAGCTCCTTGGAGCTCCCCGGTTCGAGGATCGTGGCCGAGTGACGGATGAATATATTAGAGCTTTCAAGGAGCTTTGGACCAAGGAGAATCCCACCTTTGAGGGAGCCTATTGCAACTTTTCTGAGTTGACATTTTTACCCAAGCCGGTGCAAAAGCCTCACATTCCGATCTGGATCGGCGGACACGGTAATCGGGCCTTGCGCCGCGCCGCTGAGCTTGGAGACGGATGGCATCCCATAGGCGGTGTGCCGACAGTGCCGCTGGAACCGGAAGATCTGGAAGGAAGGTTGCAAAAGCTCACTGAGTACGCCCAAGCGGCAGGACGGAATCCGAAAGAGATCCGCGTTGTCTTCAAGGCATCGCTTTTTGATCCTGCGATCGAGAGCTGTGCAGGGCGACGAAGAAGGTTTATCGGCAACGCCGAGCAGATCGCCTCCGATGTGAGAGACTATCAAAAGGTTGGGGTGGACTGCCTTATCCTCGACGTACGGACTCCTAATCCGGCACAAACGCTGGAGCGATTGGACTGGCTGGCCCAACAAGTGCTTCCTTTGGTCTAGAAAGCCAGAGTTTCGTTCCGTAAGGACCTCCTTTCTTTGTGGCGAAGGAAACAACGGAGGTTGTTGACGACAGTTTGTTGCGGCGCCCCGCGCCCCGCAGGCTGCGGCTTGACCTGATCGCTCAGCGTCTGGTGCTGGCCACTGTGATCATTGGGATCTGGTGGCTGTTTTCGCTGTCGGTGCCGCATTACATCCTGCCCGGACCAAGGCGCGTCTGGGAGGCGCTGAAGCTCATCGTCGGCAACGGCGACCTCTGGAGCAACCTCGGTATCACATTCTGGCGCGTGGGCGTGGGTTTCGCAGTCGCAGCCTTGGTGGGTCTGCCGTTCGGCATCATGCTCGGAGCGAACAGGCGCGTCGGCGAATTCTTCGAGCCGGTGATTCCGGTCATGAACACGGTCTCGTCGGCGATTTGGGCGATTTTTGCTATCATCTGGTTTGGCATTTCCAACGCCACCACGATCTTCGTCGTATTCATGACCGCGATGCCGCTGATCATCACGAACGTCTGGCAGGGCACGCGCACGGTGAACGCCGATTTCATTGAGGTC
>VBLN01000359.1 GCA_005878685.1 Deltaproteobacteria bacterium
CGCCGACGCAAGAGAATGGAAGGTCAAGAGACTGACGAAAATAACGGCGAGAGATAAGCTCATTCCTGGCTTCACGGTACGTTCTCCTTTCTTTCCGCCGCTGGCGGAGTTAACTCTCCAAATGACAAGCTTGCTTAATGATGCCCTCGGCTCGTCTGATGTTGAATACACCACAGATGCAAAAGCGCGCCATGTAGTGGGCCGCCTCTTCGGGCGTCCTGCGGTCTTCCTTGACCCACTCCAGCATCTTCTTGGCGAAGTGGGCGGAGACCATCCCATGGCCGCACATCGTGCTGAGCTCCAGCGTAATCACATCCAAAAACTTCTCCAGTCGGCCGCGAAAGCCTATGGAATACTCGACGCTATGACGACTGATCCCGGCCTCGCGGCAGCAGCGCTGAGCCTCGTCCATCGGCGCGCTTATGTTGATCGAGATGCCCAGGTCGGCGACCCTCAACTCGTCCACAAAGTCTCTCATCGCCTGGTAGTTGTCGAAGACAGCCGCCACGGTGGTGTGTCCATCGATCCCGGCGATCACCTGTTCCGGGTCCAGGCGTTGGTCCCGCCTCCAGTGGGCGGTGGGGTTCATGTCCTGCCGCGGCTGGATCATGCCACCCTTGGTGGCGTCCCCCATGTTCACCGGTTTGTGTTTGAGGGCGAGTCGGAGGAACGCGCGATACTTTTCTACCAGGTGGTCATCGTTGATCCCCCGGCTTGACATGGCGAAGACGATATAGTCATCCTGGACCGGTTTGGGATTCGTTATGGGCTCGAAGGCGTAGTGTTCGCTGTAGCGATGCAGCGTATTAGTCATCTTAGTCGTTCTGACTGGTCTCCGACGGGCTGCGGCTGACACGCCCGAGACCCAGGTTGGTTTTTCCTCGATAGGTCGGATAGCCCTCTTGCTCCAGGATTTCGCGTAAGGGATCGTTTCCCTCCGCATCGCAGCGGGTTGAAACGCCGACGCTGATCACCGTGTCTACCTGGCTGGAAAGCTTCCTGATCTCTCTGAGAACTGAAGGGACCTTCTCCAAGGCTGTTTTAATCTCCACGATGGCGGATAAGATCTTCTCGTCGAGGATGTCGCCGCGAATCAGGCCTCGAGCGGGATCGATCATGAGCAAGGTCACCGGGTTGTTCTTTTCGAACTCGACGCCGAGTTGCGCGAGGGCGGCAGTGACCCGCTGGATGTCGCGGAAGCGGGCGCCAACACCGGGACGGCCGAACTCGACGACGAAGCCTGCGTCGCCCTCCTTGATCCGATGAGTCACATCGTTGGTCTTGACCTCAGCGGTGCCCCGGCCATGAATACCGGTGGACTCATAGGGTACTTGAGGGTCGGAAAAGGCCCGCCGGACGATGCGCGGCCACTTAAGCTCCTGGGGGATGATGGCATCGGTCGGACAGATATCCGGCTCCGGATCGAAGCGGAAGCGGAAGAACTTTGCTGCTTTGCGGATGGTTCGGACCATGACGGGATTGAGGTGCTCTTTCGACATGCCCCGGTAGCAGGCGAAGCACTCCACGCACTCGTCCTCGTTCACGACAGCACGGCCGATAGCAGGGTCGATGTGAATCGCCCCCATCGGGCAGACCGGCAGGCAGTTGCCGCAGGCGACGCACTTGTTTAGGTCGATTTTCATACAGCCTTTTTCAACAGGCTGGGAACAGAGTTTTTCAAAACTGTCATAGCCCCTGCCTCGATGCGGGCTGAAGTAAATAACTCTCAGCCGCGGCCAAGCCAGCGCCTAGGGGTATCTCAACGCCGAAGCTCGCCAAGGTCATCTCTACTCCGGCGAGAGCGCCGAGCAGCTCGAGCTCGTTGAGGCTTCCTAGATGACCGATGCGAAAGATCTTGCCTTTTATTTTTCCCAGTCCGGGCCCAAACGGAATCCCCAGGCTCCTTTCGGCATGCGCAATGTAGGCATCGGAGTCGAAGCCTTCAGGCATACAGACGGCCGTGACCGTGTTCGAGCGCTCGTCGTTTTTTTTTGCGAGCAGTTTTAATCCCATGGCCTGCACGGCACGGCGACACGCCTCAGCTAAACGGGCGTGACGAGAAAAGACATTGTTCAGCCCCTCTTCCCTCAACATGGCGAGGCTCTCCTTGAGCCCGAAGAGCAAGGCCGTCGCCGGCGTATAGGGAAATTCCCCGCGGCTATTGCGCTCAAGCACCGGCGCCCAGTCCCAAAAATAGCGCGCGCATTTTGAAGTTTGGTTCGCCTCGAGTGCCTTTGGGCTGACGGCGAGAATGGCCAGCCCTGGAGGCAACATGAGTCCTTTCTGCGGACCCGTCAGGGCTACGTCCACCCTCCAGTCGTCGAAGCGAAAATTTATCGATGCCAGTGAGCTAACGACGTCCACAAGGAGGAGCGCGGGATGGCCCACCTGGTCCAGCGCCCGGCGAATCTTGGCGATGTTGGTGGTCACTCCAGTCGAAGTCTCGTTGTGAAGGACAAGGACGGCCTTAATCTGCCGGTCCTGGTCAGCGCGCAGATGTTGTTCCACCAGATCGGCCGGGATACCGGTTCCGTAGGGAACTTCGAGAAGCTGCACCTGGATCCCGTGGGCGCTTGCCGTTTCGCAGAAACGGCTGCTGAAGTGGCCATTGACGCAGCCCAACACCCGATCACCCGGGGAGAGGGTGTTCACTACGCAGGACTCCCAGGCTCCGGTGCCAGAGCCGGGATAGAGGAGGATCTGACCTTCAGATGTTTGAAACACGCCCTTGAGCCCTTCCAGGACTTCCTTAAGCAGGCAGGCAAATTCAGGTCCGCGATGGTCGATGAGGGATTGCGACATCGCTCGGACGATCCTCTCGGGAACCAAGGCGGGGCCGGGGATCTGGAGAAACGGACGGCCAGGCATCAATTCACTCCTCTGCAGCCAACTCGTGTTCAGCAAGGTTAAGAACAATCGACTTGACCTCCATGTATTCTTCGATTCCCTGCTTTCCTCCCTCACGGCCGAGTCCGCTTTCTTTGAAGCCGCCGAAGGGGATCTCATGAGTATATCCGGCCGCGTCATTCACGCCAACCAGACCCGACTCGAGGCCTTCTGAGACGCGGATAATTCGCGCAACGTCGCGGCTGTAAAAGTAGGCGGCCAGCCCGTAGGTGGTCTCATTGGCGCGCCGAATAGCCTCTTCTTCGGTCTTAAAGGTCAGGATCGGTGCGATGGGGCCGAAGATCTCCTCGACGCAGACCGGCATATCGTCCTTACAATTGGCCAGGACCGTGGGTGCGAAGAAAAAGCCCTTGTCCATGCCTCGCTCGGTGAGGGGCTTCCCGCCCGTCAAGACCTTGGCGCCACGTTGAACCGCATCTGCCACGAGGCGCTTCATGTTCTCCAGCGCCTCTTTGTTGATGAGTGGCCCCACCTGCATTCCAGGTTCGAATCCATCTCCGACCCTTAGAGCCTTGGTGCGCTCGACGAAGGCCGGTATGAATCGATCAGCGATCGTCTCCTGGACGAAGATCCTGTTAGCACAGATGCAGGACTGACCGCCGACGCGGAAAAACTTCATGGCGATCGCCCCCTCCAGGGCGGCGTCGAAGTCCGCGTCGTCGAAAATGATAAATGGGGCGTTGCCTCCGAGCTCAAAGGAGATGCGTTTGATTTGCTTCGCGGCTTGCTCCATCAAGCTTTTGCCAACATCGGTCGAGCCGGTGAAGCCGATCTTCTTGACCAGCGGGTTGGAGAGCAATTCCTGTCCGATCTCACGGGAGCGGGCTGCGGTGACGACGTTGAAGACGCCCGGAGGCAAGCCTGCGTCGTGTGCGCATTGGGCGATAGCCAAGGCGGTCATCGGCGTCGCGGATGCAGGCTTCAAAACAACCGTGCAGCCTGCGGCCAAGGCTGGAGCGATCTTGCGCGTGATCATGTTTGCCGGGAAATTCCAGGGTGTGATCGCCCCGACCACACCTACAGGCTGCTGCAACACCCACAGCCGTTTATTGGTGAAAGG
>VBLN01000060.1:0-14987 GCA_005878685.1 Deltaproteobacteria bacterium
GATTTCTTTGTTTGGAGAACTGTAAGACGAAGGGTCTCATCAAGCCCGAATAATAAAAAGGGGCGCTGTTGAGCGCCCCTTTTCTAGGGGTGCAACGGTGTCAGGCTTTTATTATTTGCTTTTTGTTTGTGCGCTTGCTAAGAGGCAAGCGTGGGCAGGAGGCCGCGCATCCATTTCCCTGGGGGTGTGTATCACGTCATCAGCCGAGGGAACCAAAGGCAAGCGATCTTTAAAAGCGTAAGTGACTACCGTCAGTTCCAAGCTTTTCTTGGGGAGGCACAGAAAAGATATTCTTTCAGGCTTTACGCCTACGTTCTGATGCCCAATCATTTTCATCTTCTTATGGAAGTGGGGTCCCAACCGCTTTCTAAAGTGATGCAGAGTCTGCTGTACCACTACAGCCGGTACTTCAATAAACGTCACCGCAAGCTGGGTCACCTTTTTCAGGGCCGTTATCGAGCGATTCTTTGTGACAAGGAGAACTACTTAATGGAGCTCATCCGGTATCTGCATTTGAATCCAGTGCGGGCCGGGCTGGTGAGAGATGCAGGAAAGTATATGTGGAGCAGTCATGGAAACTATCTTAAGGGCCGGGACATAGAAGGTGTAGCAGTAGAAGAGGTGTTGTCCTACTGGTCGAGGCGGCGAGGGGAAGCAGTAAGGAAGTACAAGGATTTTATATTGGATGGCATAGGGCAGGGGCATCGAGAAGAATACTATGAGGTGAAAGAGCAAAGATATTTAGGCGACGACGAGTTTATAGAGCGGGTAGAAAAGGGACAAGAAAATCTTGTCGACGCAGGCCCCGTAAAGGTGACAATCAAGGAGGTGGTGGAGGAAATCGCTCGGCAGTGGGGAAAGAATATTGAAGAAATTCTAGGAAAGGGAAGAGAGCGAGAAGCCAGTAGGCTTCGGGCCATGGCTGCGTATATAGGGCGAGAGGTGGGTGGGCTAAAGCTTACGGAGATGGTGGGCTATTTAAAGCGAGATTTAGCTACGCTGTCGCTAGGGATAAGAAAGCTTGAGCAGCGAATGAAAGAAGACATTCAGTTTAGCCAGCAAGTGAAGCAACTGTACGAGGCTGTGAGAAAAGGTAAAAAGAGAAAATATAAAATAACAAAAGCCTGACACCAACTTCTGACATTGCTGCTGCGAGTTCAGCCCTGAGACCCTATGTTTTTACCGTTGATTCATCACAAGTACAACTCAGCGACATCAGGATAGGCGCTGCAGGAGAAGTAGGCAGTGCAGTCCGTGTGCGACTAACTAACTTTAGGAACTGCAATTCGCGCTCGGACTGTGGAAGTGTAGTCTCAGTAAGCGGCGTTACGTTCACCATTACTTTTAGCGACGGCTCGGTGGTTCAATTCACACCTGCCGGGTTTGTCCCTCCATAGCAGAAGGAATTCTCTCGACGATTACATTTGCGGATGACCGCACTGTATGGTTGAGGCATAAAGGAAAGGGGCGCTTTTTAGCGCCCCTTTCCCTACGTCCGTATTTATAAAACCCTGAACTCTTAGCAGTTCGTGCAGAAGATGTAGCCGACGTCGTCGCCAGTGAGCTGAGTCGCAGTCGGTCCAGTGTCGAGGTTTCCGTCTGGGCCAGCGGAGAGAATCCAGCCGAAAGTCCCGGCGGCTGGCGCGGTACAAGCCGGGGGGGCACCAGTGGAGCCTACAGGACAGCCATTCTTTTGCATGGCGCCGATGTGGACGATATAAGCATGGCCCCAAGGGTCCTGTCCTAGATTAGTTATGTAGGGCCCCTTCCAGTTATTGTAATCCACTCCGGCCTGAGCGGTGGTGGCGTCGGCGTTCGGATTGTTGACCATGAGGTGGTTAAAAGCGTTGTTCCTCGCCGGAACGGTCGACATGTCGCCCACCGTGAGCGTCCATAGACTGCCGGTATCGGAAGGCAATTGAGACGTTGGATCGCCGTTTCCTGTCCCGACAGCAAGAAATCTCAGATTGTTCGCCGCATCATTCAGCGGGTCGCAATCAGCCCCATCACATGACGGGAAATTGCCCGCGGTGCTGTAGAAGTTAGTGAGCGCCGTGGCGATGGCGTCGATATCTGCCTGCGCCTTTGCGGTTTTTGATTGCGACAGTTTGTCCATCGCCAATGGAGTAAATATGGCGACGAGGGTGAGGACGATGGCCAGAACGAAGATCATCTCGATCAAAGTGAAGCCTCGCTGGCTGTATCTTTTGATTTTCATGAGTATCCTTTCAGTCGAAAAATAGCTCGCGGCTACGTCTCTATTTTATCCTTACCCCTATGTCGTCGCTGCCAGCAGCAAGGGTCGTAGCGGTAGTGGCGGTCTGGAAAGTTCCGTCCGGTCCGGCAGAGATTATCCAGGTTGGCGCGGTACTACCTCCAACCAGTGTCGAGACGTTGACTTCATAAGCATTTCCCCATGGGTCCGTGTTTATGCTCTGGGCATAGGGTCCCTTCCACCTGAAGTTACCGGTGGCCGGATAGTCTGCGGCAGTTGTCGTGCCGCTCTCATTGGGGTCATTAGCAGTTAAGTTGTTGGCCAAGCTGTTGCCGAGACCCGTTCCTGCGGTGCAAGCTGCAGTATTGGCTGCCCAGCCCGTAGCTCCGGGCGTCGCGATAGTCCCCGGTCCGCAGATGAAGTTCAGAGCTGTCTTGCTTCCCGGATATTGCCCAGTATCTTTGATTAAGTCATTGATTACGGCTTGGAGAGTATTGATGTCCGCTTGTGCCCTGGCAACTTGAGCGTCAGCGACATATTTCAAGACGGAAGGGGTCAGGAAAGCCACCAATATAGAGATAACTGCCAAAATGACGATGATCTCTATAAGGGTAAAACCCTCAGATCCAAGCCGTGAAGTATGATTCGTAATTTTTTCAGAATCCATTCTGTTCTCCTTCTGAGCCGACGTTTGCGCTCGGCTCTTTGGCAGCTCATAGAGCAAGGCTTATGCCAGTGAGTCCTGGGCAAAGCCCGTCACTTGTATCCAGGGCTTAAAAAAGGTCAGACAAAACCAAAAGTTATGATCTGCTAAGGAGGTCTTAAGCGGGGCTCTGATGCGGCAGGATGCGATCTAATATTTTTAGATTTTCGTGCACTAAACTGACATTATTGTATTTTTTTGGCTTAGCTAGTTTGTCTTAGGTGAGCTAGATCGATCTTGTGTTTTCTGATCTTATGCCAAAGGTTTTTATGATTGAGACCCAACAGCTTTGCGGCCTCCACTTGGACCCCTTGGCTCTTTTTTAAGGCCTCAATGATCAATCCTTTCTCAACCGACTCAAGTGTCTCGTTCAATGAAACTCCTTTCTGTATCAAGTCCGTGTCGGCCCCGTTTGACGCAGCCGCATCGGCCGGATATTTCGCTCCGAGAAAAGAAAGGTCCTCTGGTTCTATCACTGCTCCCCTACAGAACAAGGAAGCCCGTTGCAAAGCGTTTTCTAATTCTCGGATGTTCCCTGGCCAGGAGTGCAGCATGAGACGATCGAGAGCGCTACGCGAGAGCGACTTGCGCGGATGGGCGGTTTTTTCGGCCGCCTTTTCCAGGAAATGGTCAGCTAAGAATGGAATGTCCACTTTCCGCTCCCTCAAAGGAGGGATAGTGATCGTAACCACGTTCAAACGGTAGAAAAGGTCTTCCCGAAATCTTTCCTTCAGAACCTCCTCGAAAAGGTCTCGATTGCTGGCTGCGATGATCCTGACATCCGCCTGTTTTGTTTCGCTTCCCCCTACTGGCGTGAACTCCTTTTGTTGCAGGACACGAAGAACTTTCGCTTGGGTGGATGGGGGCATGTCAGCAATCTCATCGAGAAAGATCGTGCCTTCATCGGCCAATTCGAATTTTCCCGCCTTCTTGGCAACTGCCCCGGTGAAGGCTCCTTTTTCATGACCAAAGAGCTCGCTCTCTAAAAGCCCCTCGGGGATTGCCGCACAATTGAGCTTGACGAAGGGCTTGTCTTTCCGCTGACTCAGACGGTGGAGGGCATTCCCTATCAATTCTTTTCCTGTTCCGCTCTCTCCGATTAGGAGAACTGTGGCATCGATCGGTGCTACCTTAACGACCAGATTCAAGAGTTCGGTCAACTGTTCGCTTTGACCTACAATGTCGTGCAGCTTCGGAAACTTGCTTGCTTGCTCCTTCAAGAGTACGACGGCGCCAAGAAGACCTTGCGGCTCCGTCTTAAGTCTCAAAGGCGAGACTTTAACGGAAAGTAGGATTTCTTTTCCTGGAGGAGAGGAGAAAAGAACATGGTTGTGGACCCTCTCCTCTCCTTCATTCAGGACGCTCTGGGTCATGCCCAACAGGACTCCACTCGCGCTTGTCGAGCCTAAGAGATCACGAAAAGTCTTGTGACGCGCCTCGGCGAAGGGGATCCCGAGCAGCTCCTGGGCCCTTGAGTTGATGCCTGCAACTTTTCCCTCCTTGTCAACCGCCACAATGCCTTCATTCACACTGTCGAGCATCTCTCTGGCTTGGATGAGTTCGACAAAAGAGACGAAGGCCTGTTCAAAAACAGTTGAAAGCGCCCCCACTTCATCTGCGGCCTTAATCGGGCCGTGATCGGCTTGGGCGTACTGAATCATTTTCCTTGCTTCATGGAAAGCCTTTCTTACGGGCTTAGTAATACCGTAGGCCAAGTATGCGCCTAGAAGCCCGGCCACGAGTGAGGAGCCCACTATCCAGGCATGCAGCATTAGAAGGTTCTTGGAATTTCCTGCTGGGGACTGAAGCGAGACACGGGTCAGAGTCGTGGCCAAGAGACCTACGGCGAGGGAGACGAGGATAAAGATCACAGGAATGAAGACGATGAGCCGTAGGTCCAAATGATCGCGTGAAGGTTTGTTAGGATTGGCCACCTTTTTTTTCCTCTCTTTGGTCCGCGATCGGTCCTGAAGCTACGAGTTTTTCATAAACATAACCAACATTAACAAAACAATATTTAGCAATTTGGCATGTGCATTTTCAGAATCCGGTAGCGAGTACGTGATTTCGTAAGCCAAGCTGTACCCAGAAGGACGTTTTTGTCAGAATTGTCCAGTCCAGATGCATAGCTTCTCCGCAAAAACAGGTAGTTACCGTATGGCGTATGATGGCATACCCCTTGCGTCCCAAAAATTCTCGTAATGTATCAATTTAACCTCTGCTGTGACTATTCATTCCAAAATGAGCCAATACGTGGAATTCTTTATAATTGCATTATTGAAACGAATCCCAGTATAATTCGCTACTTATGCAGCTGTCAACCAAAATTTTTCCTCTTCTCTCGCGGCCCGAAAACAGGAATCGGTCGTCGTAGTTGAGCTTGAAGATGGCGGCAAGTGAAGAGGCACTGAAGAGGAGCCCTTTGGCTAAGGAGACTCAAACTTCGTCCACCAGGAAAGGCCTTGGGAGACTCGCGGTGGAGGCAAGACTGATTACAGACGAACAGCTGGAAAAGACTGTTCGCGAGCAAAGAAGGACCGGAAAGCCGCTCCCCAATTTGTTACAAGAGCTTTGCGGCTTAAGTCCGGAGACCGTTCGGCACCTAATGGTCGAGGACGCAGGGATTGAAAGAGTCGACGTCGACCATGTTAAGGTCGATTCAGAGGCCCTTAAAAAAGTTCCCAGCCAATTTGCCTTCCAACACAAACTTCTCCCGATTTCGCTCTCAGAGAACCGGCTCACGGTTGCCATGGCCAATCCCTTCGAATTGGCCATCCTCGATCAACTTCAGTTCATGACCCGGCTGTATATTGATGCCCGCTATGCCCCGGAGTCGAAGGTCATGGAGGCGATCGAGAGATACTACAGAGGAAGTGCTGATAGTTCTTCCGTTAAAGGGGGGGAAAGGGAGACCAGAGGAAGGTATGTCGACGTTGAAGAGGGCGAGGGGACCGAGGGGCTGCCAGTGGTGCGGCTGGTGGATGCGTTGCTCAGCCGGGCTATCCGGGAAGAGGCGACGGATATTCACGTTGAACCCGAGGAGAAAAATGTCAAGGTCCGTTTCAGGGTGGACGGCATGTTGCACGCCCGTCTCACCATCAACAAGGCGCTCCAACCGGCTGTGATCACGCGCATCAAGATTATGGCCAATATGGATATCTCAGAGAACCGTGTTCCTCAAGACGGTCGACTCAGTTTTTCCAGCGATGGAAAGGCCTATGATCTGCGAATATCATCTTTCCCTACGATTCATGGCGAAAAAGTTGTGCTCAGGGTCCTCGACAAACAACGGGTGATTCTTGGTTTGGAGCAATTGGGTTTTTCTCCGTCAGCTCTGATCATCTTTGAGAAAAGTGTAAAGAGGCCTCACGGGATCATTTTGGTCACCGGACCTACGGGCTCGGGAAAAACAACAACTCTCTATTCGACTTTGGCTTACGTGAATTCGGCGGAAAAAAACATCATGACGCTTGAGGATCCGGTGGAATATGAAGTTCCCCATATTCATCAGTCTCAGATTAATCCGAAGGCGGGGCTGACTTTTGCCTCCGGTTTGCGGGCGATGCTGCGTCAGGATCCCGATATCATCTTTGTGGGAGAGATGCGCGACGGGGAGACCGTGGACGTCGCGATCCGAGCCGCCCTAACGGGCCACCTGGTCTTTAGCACCCTTCACACCAATGACGCGGTAGAGGCGATTCCTCGTTTATTGGACATGGAGGTCAACCCTTCGCTGATGGCCTCAACTTTTGCGGCCATCGTCGGACAGAGATTAGTGCGCAAGATTTGTCCTCATTGCAAAGAGGAGTTTGCGCCGGACAAGTCGCTGCTTCACCTGGTTGGTCTCAGTCTGGAGAAGCAGGCGGGTCATTCCGGAATCTTTGAGATGAACGTGGACTACGAGCAGGAGGTTGACTCGACCCTCGAGAGGCAGGCGGCCGCTTTTTATCGCGGGAAGGGGTGCGTTCATTGCTTCGAAACCGGATATCGCGGACGTCTCGGCATCTTCGAGATCCTTCCTGTTTCTCCGGCCCTCACTCAGATGATCGCGCAGCGCGCGCCTGCCCAGGTCATTCTGGGCAAGGCGAGGGAAGAAGGGATGACTACGATGATGGAAGATGGGGTCGAAAAAGCCCGTCAAGGCATTACGACACTGGATGAGGTCGTTCGCGTTGCCTATACGGTCTAAGAAAGTCCGAGATGCCTCGTTTTACGTACAAGGCGCGGAGCCGCTCGGGTCAAAAAGTGGACGGGATCATGCTCGCGGATAATGAGGAGCAACTCGCGGTCACTCTTCGCGAGATGGATCTCTATCTGGTCGATGCCGGGTCGGAGAAGGCTCCGGCACCTTCCCTTTTCAGTCGATCGGTCAAGAGAAGGGAGATCATCAATTTCACGGTGCACCTATCCGCATCGATAGGAGCTGGCATCCCGATTCTACAGGCGTTTGAAGATCTAGAGCGTCAAACGACAAATCAGAGGATGAAGCAGGCCATTCAAGTGATTACAGAGGATCTGCGCGGCGGGAGCAACCTCTCCGCTTCGCTGTCGCGCCATCCCCTTATTTTTCCCGACATTTATTGCAATATGGTTAGGGCGGGAGAGACCAGCGGAAGCCTGGTCCAGGTTCTTGAGCACCTGACTGCTTTTCTCGAGTGGCAAGACAGTTTGGCCTCCGAGATCAAGAGAGCTGCCATCTATCCCGCCGCCGTTCTACTGGCTGTATTGGGATTTCTTGGTCTTCTTCTCGGGTTCGTCTTTCCGAGAATCCTTCCCGTGATTCAAAGCTTTAAGGTGCCGCTCCCGTTCATTACTTTGGCCATTATGGCGATCTCCGACTCCATTCGGCACGGCTGGTACTTCATCCTCTTAGGGATTGGGGGTCTCTTTATCCTTTTCCGTTTTCTCAAAGCCACCGAGGGTGGTCAGTGGATCGTGGACGCCACCAAGCTGAAGCTCCCGGTGGTCGGTCGGCTGATCGAGGAAATCTGTCTTTCGCGTTTTGCGCACCATCTGGGGCTCCTTCTCAGGACGGGAGTGGATATCTCCCAGAGTCTTTCGATCACCGAGCAAGTCGTGGGAAATAGAGTCGTTGCTCAAGCGGTGGGCGAGGCTCGGGAGAAAGTTATCCAAGGCGGATCTCTCTGGCGTTCGCTCCAGGAAACAGGGGTCTTCCCCCCGCTGGTTATTCGTATGATCTTCGTCGGAGAAACTACGGGAACCATAGACGGCACCTTACAAAAAGTCACGGCATTTTACGATCGGGAGGTCCCCAATACGGTGAAGAAAGTCTTTACGATATTGGAACCTCTGGTTGTGGTGATGCTGGCAGGGATGGTTCTGCTGATAGCCCTCTCTGTCTTCATCCCTTTTTACGACGCGTTGGGAAAAATTGGGCGGAGGTAGGCAGGCATGGCTTTTGGTTCCTCGGGCATCCTAGCGATCGAGTTGGGCTCAAATCATCTGCGCATCATAAACGGCGCCGTGTCGGGGCATCGGCTTGCCGTGTATGACTTCGCTGCCGAAGAGGTACTTGGCGCGACTCCGGAGAGCACCGGCCAACAATTAGAGGCGTTAGTTGCGCGCAAAAAGATTGCGGGATCTGCTGCAGCCTTCGGTCTCTCTGGTCCTGGTGTTTTGCACCGGCTCCTAGAGTTCCCCCCCATGCCTGTCAGCGAGCTAAAGCTTGTTGTTGAGCGAGAAATGAAAACCACGGCGGGAGCACCGGAGAAGGACGTCGTTTTTGACTGGGAAGTCATTGAAGAGATCGCGTCGGGTAATTTCAAGCAGATCCGAGTCCTGGTGGCATTGGCACCTAAGTCACAGGTAGATATTGTCCAGCAATTGGCGGACCAATGTCATCTTCCATTGGCGCTGTTGACCACCGCGCCAATTTCGTTGCTCCGTTCTCTGAAGTTTGTTCAAGGCGAGGGAATGGGATTACGTGAGATCCTGTATCTTGGGGGAAACCAAGGCTATCTCCTCGGGATCCGAAATGGCATTTGGAATTTCTATCGCGAGTTCAGTCATCCGTCCGACCAAAAAGGTGAGCTGCTGGTGGAAGAAGCTCTTAAGGAGGTTCGTCGTGTGCTCCTCTACCGACGACAGCACTACCAGTCCGAAGGAGAAATGAGCTTTCTCCTCGGTGGGGATAGAGGGTTGGATGAGCTCCAGCGGAGGCTCCAAGGGGAAATGGGCGTCACGGCCGAGGTGCTGCGACCCGGTCCGACGTTAGATCTGAATTCGCTGGGAGGTCGGGCAGGAATCTTTAAGGATCTTTTCCCCTCCTTCATGATCCCGCTTGGTCTGGTCGGCGCCGCTTACCTCGAACGCGAAATCAACTTGGCACCTGGCGCGGTTCGCAAGCCAATCCGCCGCAGAGTTCAGTTCGATCTATCTTTTCTGCGCAGACCGGTTTCGGCTTTGGCTCTTTTAGGGCTTCTCTTCGTTATCCATTTCGCTCTTGTGAGGACTGAGAGTCACTACCAAAAGCTCCTGCAAGAGCGGACCGCTTTATACCAGCAGTGGTTCCCTAGCGTCGAGGCAGCCGAAAGGAGCCGGAGCCTGCGCGATGACGAAAGGTTGTTGATGCAGTCTTTGGGATCGGTGCAAATTGCGGATCCAGCGTGGATTGCGTTTTTTAGGGCTCTAAGCCGTCAGGTGCCTTCGGAGTTGGTCCTTCAGTCTCTGAGCTTCCGGAAAGACAAAGAGGCCTGGCTGATCCATCTCAAAGGGCAAGTCGTTTCTCCCGATTCCTATCTGGCCCAGAGCGCTTTCAACCGGTTTTATCAGGCCTTTAAGAGTTTGCCTCAGGTGGAGCAGATTGAGCTGCTTCCTTTGAACGTCTCAACCTTTAAGGAGAAGGTTGGGGCTGCCGGAGGACAGACCCCTGAAATGCCAACTGAGCAAGCCGCCGCCGATACCAAAACAGCAGAGATGGAGATTACGAAAACTAAGGTTGAGTTTGAGATTCGAGCTCATTCGAGAGGAACGTAAATGGCTTGGCGGAATTTTTTGGCCTACGCGCGCTATTTAAGCCTGGTCGGCGGAGTCGTGGTCTTGGCCCTCGTGGTGCACTGGCTTCTGAAGATTCGCGAGATCCAACATCTCCGAGTGGAAATCTCCCAAGTGGAGAGCAGGCTCAGCCAAGAGCAGGAACTCTGGAGGAACTACCCTCCTTTGAGTCCGGAACAGATCAAAAGTCTGGAGGAATCACGGCAACGGTTATTCCGCATGCTCCCCACAGAGAAGGATATCCCCGCCCTGCTCCAGGAAATTAGTCGTCTCGCCCAGGAGTACAGCGTAACCAATCTTTCGTTCAATACGGCTGACGGCGCTCCTTCTCCAGCAGCAAGCCAGTCAGCGCCCCCGGCGGCCTCTCCCCCTCAGGCCGTTGCTGCTGGAAAATCTGAGGCCCCAGGGCCCATCGCGTCTTTTCCTGTTAAAGTCGGTTTTGCCGGAGACTATCAGGAAATTGCCTATTTTCTAGAGGCACTGCAGCAGTCGCCAAGACTGCTCACTGTTCAATCTCTGCAGCTGCAGCGGAGTGCGCCTCTAGTGGCGGGCGAAGTCACGGTGCAAGCTTACTACCAGAAGGCGAACCTTCAGGAGCCAAGCAGATGAACCGAGACCGCTGGTTGCTCCTGATCTCGATCATTATCTTCTCGGGTCTAGTCGTATATTACTTTCGCCCGGGCTGGGTTCGCTTGGTTTCCAAAAATGGTGCTGCCAGCAGCGTTGCTGCCCGCCCGGCGGTTCGGCAGCCTGCGATCGAGAAAGTTCCTGTCCAAGGGCCTCCGGTAGTGAGTGTTAGAGGCGAGGTGGATGTCGGCACTTCCTGGGGACGTAATCCCTTTCTGACGGAGGAAGAAGCTAGGGCGGCTGGCGCTGAACGACTGAGGGTCAATACCATTATTGTTGGGCCCCCGAAGCCCGTAGCCGTTGTCGATGGCCGCGCTGTGATGGTGGGAGAGAAGGTCGGTGAGGAGAGGGTCGTGGAAATCCGTCCAAATGCTGTGATCTTAGAAAGGGACGGGCGCAAAAAAGTTCTAAGTGTCAGCGAGCCTGCTGTTTCTGTGGCAGTCAAAGAGAGGAAAAAATGAGCAAGCAGATTTTTTCTAGACCTAGCTGTTTTTCTTTGGTAGGTGGGGCTTTGAACCTAGTTCTGATGACTTTGCTCGGCTGTGCCCCGGCAAGAGCGCCTGTGAGCGTTGCCCCACCCGCCTCACAAGTGGCCCCTAAGCCTCCTGAAACATCTTCGCTCCCTGGACTGATTGTGACGGATGTTGAAGGGAAGAAGGAGCCGCAGCAACTTTACAGCATTTCGGTCCGTGATGAGGATGTCCGTAATGTTCTAATGGCCATTTCCAAGCAAACTGGCTTCAATATTGTTGTGGCACCCGATGTCCAGAGCAGGCTCACTATTGATCTCAACAAAGTGACTCTCATTGAGGCTCTGGATACGATCACGGATTTGCTGAATTTGACCTATCGGGCGACACAGAACATGATTCGTGTCTCTAAGCCGGTTCCAGAGACAAGGGTCTTTTCTCTCCAGTACGTCAACCTTAAGCGGGCCAGTACTTCTTCTACGTCCGCCCAGATCGGAGCGGCAGGAGCAGCAACAACCGGTACTACGGGGGCTGCCGCTACGCCGGGGACTACTGGAGCAGGGACAGCGGGAACTTTGGGTGGTGCTGGAGCAGGAGCCGGCCAGACCACGGTGGCAACTTCGACAGATACCGATCTATGGAAGGATATTGAAGCTGGTGTCAGAAAGTTGCTCACTCCAGACCCGGGCAAAACGGAGGCCGGCCTGACCGTGGCTGGAAAGATGGCCGCGGGCACGATGGTTGTCGACAAGCAAAGTAGCAGCATTTTGGTGACAGACTATCCCAAAAACTTGGACCGCGTCGCCGCTTTCCTGGAAACTGTGGAGGGTTCAGTGCAGCGCCAGGTCCTAATCGAAGCTAGGATTGTTGAGGTTAGCCTTACCGGAAATTACCAGTTTGGGATCAACTGGGGCGCCATTTCCAAGATTGCTACGGAGGCGGGTACTCTGAGCGGGGCCACCACCCTTTCGCCAGGAAGAATCATAGGCCAGCAACTGATCCCGGCCTTGCCCGCAGGCGCATCTAACGCTTCATTCCAAATCGGCGTGACGAGCACGGATTTCGACGCTCTGCTCCAACTATTGAGCACGCAGGGAGAGGTGAATGTCCTCTCCAGCCCCAAGCTTGCGACCTTGAACAATCAGACGGCGATCATTCGTTCGGCAACTGATGAGGTTTTCTTTGAGACTCATGTTGTGACTATTCCCACAGGTAATACGGTGGTTCAGACAGCGGACGTCACTCCACGCACGATCACAATAGGGGTCGTCTTGTCCGTAACCCCTCAGATCAGCTCCGACGGCAGTGTTGTCCTCCACATTCGCCCGACGGTGACCGACTCAACTCGGAGAGAATCGTTCATCCAACCGGCTACCACCACTACAGCCGCGATCAATATTAGCGTCCCGGTCGTCGACGTGCGAGAGGCTGATGTGATCGTCCGCGCCAAGGAGGGTCAGGTAGTTGTGATTGGCGGGCTGATGCAGGAAAGAAGGAGCGACCAAGAAAGCAAAGTGCCCCTTCTCGGAGATTTGGCGGGTATCGGTCGCCTCTTCCGCTCCACAGACCAGACCCGGAGGAAGACCGAACTTGTAGTTTTACTGAGTCCGACCGTGATGGTGGGTAAAAAAATCGACCAGATTACCTCCAAGGAGCTGGAGAGGGTGAACAAACTAAAAGGGGCCTCTCCCTGGTGACAACTCACACTATCGAGATAACTGATGTACGAAGAGTTTTACGGCCTTAAAGAAAAGCCTTTTAGCCTGACTCCGGATCCCCGCTTCTTTTTTTTGAGCGAGAACCATCGGGAGGCCTTTGAGCATCTCCTCTATGGGATCAAGGAGAAGGAGGGGTTTACTCTCATCACCGGCGAAGTTGGTGCGGGTAAAACGACTCTGTGCCGCGTCCTTTTGGATAAGATAAAGTCGAGCGCGACAGACAGCGCGCTGATCCTGAATCCTATGTTGTCAGATTATGAACTTCTCCAAAGCATTCTGAATGACTTTGGGATACGGAGTAGAGCTATCACCAAGAAAGAATTGTTGGATGATCTCAATCAGTTTCTTCTTCGGCAGCAGGCGCGCAATCGAAGTTCCATTTTGATCATTGACGAAGCGCAGAACTTACCTCCTTTTATGTTGGAGGAGATCCGTATCCTTTCGAATCTCGAAACCGAGAAGGAGAAGCTCTTGCAGATCATCTTGATGGGTCAGATCGAATTAAAGGAAAAACTCTCTCTCCCGGAACTGCGGCAGCTCAATCAGCGGATTTCCATCCGGTACCACCTGCAGAATCTCAGGAAGGAGGAAGTGCCCCACTATATCCAGCATCGTCTGACGATGGCCGGTTCAACGGGAGATATTCAATTTAGCTCGGGGGCGCTGCAGGAGATATACAACTATTCCCGAGGAATCCCGCGCCTCACAAATCTTGCCGCCGATCGCGCCCTGCTGGCAGGTTACGCGGAGCAGACTCGCGAGATTAGCCGCCGCGCCGTCGTTAAAGGCCTCAAAAGCCTGGAGGGGGAGGGTGGTTATCTCTCTCGCAGATTTTTAAGACGGAGGCTGACGAAAGGACTAGCAGTGCTGTTGATTTTTCTCTTAGGTCTCATGGCTACGGCGCTTTTTTTTGATTCGGATCGAGCTCTGTTGAAAAGGGTTTGGGGTCTCTATCCTTCGGATTCTTCTTTGTCCGTAGCCGCTGACGTTAAGGCCCAGGCAACCGCGGCCCGGGACAATTCCTTCTATACGCTGGAGGTAGCGTCTCATAAAGACAAGGACGAGGTCGTCGAGACCGCCCGAAGAATCAAGGGTGCCGGGTTTCCGATTTTTATCGCCAAGCCAGAGGAATCGAATGGGCGAACTGTCCGTCGTTTCTACTTGGGAAAGTTTACCGATAAGACAGAAGCCGAAGAACTGGAGAAAGCCTTTAGGCGAGTCGATCGTCTTAGTGAGATCCGTGTCGTGTTGGCTTCGTCCGATGCTTCGTTGTCCACGCCATGAGTTTAATCGCAGACGCACTTAAGAAAGCGCAATCCGCCAAGTTTGGCAGGCGCTACCAAAGCTCCGAACCGTCGGCGGTATTACCCGTGGCGAGGGAAAGCAGACGGACATCCTCTATCTGGGACCGGATTCCAGTTTCGCCGACACTCCTGATTGGACTCGGTTCCGGACTTTTTTTCTTTGTCTTGCTTTTTGGCTATTTTTTTTATGGAAAGTCTGCCAGTGTTCAGTCGCGATCCGCTCTCTCCTCGGCGAGAACCTCAAAGGCATTGACTCTCTCACCGCCTCCCAGCGTTCCTTCTCTTGAGCCTCTCTCTCCGGAGAAGGAAACTGCTGTTCTCCTGGGATCTCGGCGGTCCGCGGAATCCCAGCGGGTCCTTCCCGGGTCGAGTCCATCATCCAGCGAGGAATCGAGGTTAACCAAGGCCAAAGAGGGAGAGGCGCGCGATGAGCGCAAGACGAAGTCTCTAAGCCCCCCAAGGAGTAAAGCTGAGGGATCGCAGCTGTCTGTGACCTCCGATCTTTCCGAAGAGGCGGGTCGTCACTTTAATTTGGCGTTGTTTTATCAAGAGCGGAAAGAATTTCTGCAGGCCAAGGCGGAGTACGAAAGGACCATTGGATTGTGGCCTCTCTACGCTGAGGCTCATAACAACCTTGGCGTGGTTTACAAAGAGCTCGGGATCTACGATGAAGCGATCACCGAGTTGAAGAAGGCTTTGGCTCTGAATCCCAGCTATACGAAGGCCTACCATAATCTCGGCGTGATCTATCAAATCAAAGGAGATTGGAAGCAGGCTACCAAGAGTTATGAAATGGTACTCTCCTTGGACCGTAATCATCTAGGGGCCTACAATAATCTTGGGCTAATCTACCGGTCTCAGCACCAACCCCATGATGCGCGCGCGATTCTGGAGAAGGCCTCGACTATGGACCCAAGCTTTCCACAGACCCACTAC
>VBLN01000060.1:15003-24165 GCA_005878685.1 Deltaproteobacteria bacterium
ACGCCGAGCAGGCTCGCCTTCATTATCAAAAGTTCGTCGACCTGTCTCGCGAGGCAAACAGTCCACTCGTCGAGAGGGTTCGAGCTCATCTTCAGGAGCTGGCCGTAAAAAATTAGGCCGATGCTGAAAGTGATCGTCTATACCAAGGACTACTGTTCCTTTTGTAAACGCGCCAAGGCTCTGCTCCATTCCAAGAACGTGGAATTCGAGGAAATCGATGTCACACACGATGAGCGCCTTGAGCGCGAGGTACGACGCCTATCTGGCCGCAGAACTGTCCCTCAAATTTTCCTTGACGGACAATGGCTGGGAGGCTTTGAGGAGCTTAGAGAGCTTGATGCGGAGGGAGAGCTGGACCGGCTTTTGCGGAGGTGAAGCCTAGCCTTTAGGAAGGTTTCCCGGTTTTTTTTTCTTTCTTTTGCTGTTAAGAAAGTAGGCGATCAGAAGACCCGCAAGCACAAGGGCGAAGCCCACCTCTCCTAATTTGATCCCCTTGGCGATCGCCTCGAGACTCTCACCAAAGAGGTAGCCTGCCCAGCCAAGGACGATCGCCCAAGTCAGGGAGCCAATCAGGTTGAACAAAAAGAAACGTGCGAGTCCCATTCCCAGGTACCCTGCGGTCATTGCGCCGGCAAAACGCAGTCCGTAAAAAAACCGGACAAAGAAAACCGATTTTCCGCCGTGGCGCCGCACAAACTCTTCTCCCTTGAAGAGACGGTGCTCTCCGACGAAGTTCAGGAGCCGATCCGCCCACGGGTGTCTGGATCCGACTCGCTGGCTTCTCCCGAGCCAGAAAAAAAAATTATCCCCGGTGATCGCGGCGAGCGTAGCAATCAGCACCAGAGCCGAAAAGCTCAAGTATCCTTCGGAGACGAGGAATCCGCCAGCGATGAGAACCACTTCGCCTTCGATGAAGGTCCCGAGGAAAATCACCAGGGTATGGTATTGGATGAAATATTGCAGAAGAGTCTCCATGATAGACAAGATGGAAAGGCTCTTAACACATTTTTTGCTCTGCGTCGAAGGCTTTAAATTCTATTGGCGCAGAGGAATATCGCGGACAAGTCGGCCGGAAGGAAAAGAGCGAGCAGTGGAGGCGGCGAGCGGATTCGAACCGCTGCATCGAGGTTTTGCAGACCTCTCCCTTAACCACTTGGGTACGCCGCCCTTCTTTGACGTGTAACACACATTTTCCCGCCGTTTCAAGCTGAGTTCAAATGATTGACAACCCCAGAGGAAACAAGTAATTAGTGACCAGATACGAGGAGGGGAAAAAAATTTTTTATGGCGACGATGATCACCAGCGACTGCATCAACTGCGGGGCATGCGAACCGGAGTGCCCCAACAACGCGATCAGTCAGGGCGAAGAGATCTACGTCATTGATCCTCTTCTATGCACAGAGTGCGTAGGATTTCACGACTACGAGGCCTGCGCCGCGGTCTGTCCCGTAGACTGCTGCGTGACCGACCCTAATAACATAGAGAACGAGGAGATTTTAATTGCCCGGGCGAAGGACCTTCACACGGATATCCAGTTTGGCGAAGGTTTTGAGTCGCGGTTCCGAAAGAAAGAGGCGGAAAAACCAGAGCAGGCGGAGCGACTTTCACCTCCTGAACCCACCGACAGAAAAACTGCTTCCTCTCCCGTGTTGTCCGTGAGCGATCAGAAGGCAAAACCTGTTTTTCCTCAAGCCGCAGCAGCTAAACCGGCGAGCAAACAACCTCCTTCCAAACCCCAGGTTCCAGAGCCGAAGATCGTCAGGCCGCAGAAGCATTTTCCGGGAGAAGTTTCGACGAGCTTTCAAGAGGCACTGCTTCAATTTGAGCGGCAGAGTCCTCTGACCCGAACACTTCCACGAATTCTTGTTTTTCTGGCACAGCCTTTTCTTGGCGCCCTGCCGCCCCAAGAAAAAAAAGATTTAGAAAGAGCCGTACAGAACCCGATCTGCTTTAGTACAGCGGGGGCTACAGGCCTGAACGTTTTAGTCAACATGGTTTTTTATCCACTAATCTTCATGATCGTGGCCGCCGGCGCTAAGGGGTTCGATTTCCTCTTTAGTCAAGGCGTCAATGTCTACATCCTCCTGGGTTTTCTTCTAGGTTTTCTCGAAGGCGTCTACCGTCTGAGAGAGGGAATCTTTCATACAAAACCAGTAAATGAGATGACATTCCCATGTGCTCTCTATGGTATTCCTTTGTCCTATGCCGTGAGGCCTTTCCTTAGCCGGCAAACGGGGCTCATCGGAAGCACTCCTGTCCCGGTGGATGGGTTTTATGAAAGGGGATTTATCGAGAAATTAGAGCGAGAGAGACGTTACGGGAATGTTTACACGATTGAGGACTGGGGGGATGCCTATTTTCTTCGGGTCGAGTTTCCTAGGAAAGTTCCAGACATCGGGCTTCCGATTAAGGCTGAGCTGCCTAAAGAGATGCCTGACTATGATTACGATCTTCTACTGAGGGACGGCCATTTTATTGTTCGGGGAAGATGTGTGGACGAGAAGGTGAGAAAAATCACCTCAAGTGTCGGAGCATTTCCCCCAGAATTTGTCACAGTCATTCCCTTAAAGGACAAAGTTGAAGGATTTTCTCATCGCTTTGAGAATAAACTCCTGGAGGTGCTTCTCCTGAAAGAGTCCAAACGCAGAGGTGGGGAAAGTGGCCATCTCTAAGAGTAAAGTTGGAGGAGAACTCCCACCGGCAGAGAGGCAGCGAGGTCGAGAGCCTGCGGGCTCCTTTGGTTCTACGATCGATCATCTTCACTTTAAGCAGATGAGTCCGTCGGATCTCGAGGAGATCATGAGAATTGAAAGGGCCTCGTTTGCCTATCCTTGGAGCGCTCGATTTTTCCTGCAAGAACTGGGTGTTCCCTGCTCTCGCTCTCTGCTTGCCGTTACAAGTGGGAAAACCGTCGGCTATATCATTTATTGGTTTCTGGCGAGCGAGATCGATATCCACAACCTGGCGGTAGATCCGGTCTATCGCCGGCAGGGAATCGGGCGCTTGTTGCTGCATGCGGTCATCGATGAGGCGAGAGGCCGCGGGTTGAGCCGGGTCACACTGGAAGTGAGAAAATCAAACCAGACGGCGCGGCGGCTCTATGAGTCTGTGGGCTTTGCGGTCCAGGGCGTGCGCAGGGGCTACTATTCAGATGACGGTGAGGATGCGTTGGCTATGGTCCTGGAATTCAAGGAAAAGAGCTCTGCTGCTTGAGCATGTCGTCAGATACCTAAAGTTTCACTTTCGATTGTAATGCCAAGTTCTTATTAAACCAGTTAGTTTATTTTGAGGCACTTACTCTTGACGAAGGAGCTATAAATGTTGTATGGTAAAAATTGTTAATGGCGGTCTGAAGTGTTTGGCCGCTAATTTTTTTGTAGCTCCTCAACAGGGCACGACGGATCTTAGGCGTGGTGATTCCCCACATACAATGGTCGAGGATATCCTTCCAATTTTTTCCGCCTTTGTTTTCGGAGCTAGTTTCCTCTCTGTTCGTTTTTCTTAAACACATCATTCGTAACTCCGCGCTTAGGTCCTTGGGAGCCGATTCCTTCTTAGGAGGTGTCTATGTTCAAAATCGGTGAGAAAGTGGTCTATCCTGCCCACGGCGTGGGCGAAATCGAAGCTATTCGTAGCCAGGTAATCTCTGGGACGGAAAAGAGATTTTACATGCTGCGCATCCTGGATAGCGATATGAAGATCATGATCCCAGTGGACAATGTAGAAACCGTCGGGTTAAGGAGAGTGATCGACAGAAACATGGTGTCTCAAGTGTACAAGATTTTACGTCAAAAAAAGATCGAGACCGATCAGCAAACCTGGAACCGCCGCTATCGAGAATATACGGAGAAAATCAAGACCGGTTCCATTCTCGAAATTGCCAAGGTCCTCCGCGACCTGTTTGTTCTTAAGGGAGACAAAGAACTCTCGTTTGGGGAGCGAAAGATGCTAGACACCGCGCGCAATCTCTTGGTTAAGGAACTGTCGATTGCCCGGTCCCATTCCGAAGAAAAGATTATGGAGGAACTGCGCCATATCTTTACTCACTAGATTCTATACCGTTTAGGTCATTAGGATGGGGGCCGAGGGTTAATCTCTCGGCCTTTGTTTTTTTGGCATGCCGATGCGTGTGAATGCAGTCATTGTCGCCGCCGGGGAGGGCAGAAGGATCGGCGGAGAGATCCCGAAACCCTTCTTACCCATCGGCGGCCGTCCTATGATTCTCCACACGCTAAATCGTTTTGCTGAATCTCAAACAGTGCGCAAGGTGATTCTCGTGACCGCGGCGAGGCAGATATCCAGGTGCCATGAATTGATTCAGTCCGATCCGACGCTCCACCGGCTTGAAGCTGTCATACAGGCCGGCGGCTTTAGGAGGCAGGACTCCGTGGGCCAGGGATTAGAACGCTTGGATCGGGATTGTGATGTTGTGGTTATTCACGACGGCGCACGCCCTTTTGTCTCACCTCATCTCATTGACCGCTGTGTGGAGGTTGCGTTCCGCGAAGGAGCGGTCGTCGTCGGGATTCCCGTACGAAGCACGATCAAGGTAGTCTCAGTAGAGCGGCAGGTTCAAGAGACGCCTCCCCGCGGCTGTTTATGGGAGATTCAGACGCCCCAAGTTTTCCGAACCGAAATCATCCGCGAGGCGTGTCGGCGAGCGGCCGAGGAGGGAATCGAGGCTACCGACGATGCGATGCTTGTGGAGCGTTTGGGCAAGAAAGTAAGCGTCGTCGAAGGGGCCGCAGCCAACATCAAAATAACTCTTCCCGAGGATCTTCTCTGGGCTGAGGCTTTGCTGCGCGAGGGGCGGGTTCTTTAATATAAAGGCGGCTGCAGGTTCTAACTGTTCTGGGTTGCTTTGCCGGCCAACGCTTCATTCATGCTTCCTGTCCGATAACCCTGAAGGTCTAGGCTCACAAAAGTAAAACCGATCTCCTTGAATCTTTGGACGATAGCCTCTCTTGTCGTAGCGTCGAAGAATCGGCCGATTTCCTCCTGGGCCAATTCAATGCGCACCAAATCACCATGATATCGGACGCGGAACTCTCTAAACCGGAGTTCCTGTAAAAAACGCTCACACGCAGCTATCTTTTCTAGCCTCTCAACGTTGATTTCGACACCGTAGGGAAAGCGGGAGGAGAGGCAGGCGATCGCTGGCTTGTCCCACGAGGGAAGGTCAAGCTCGCGGCTATACTTGCGGATCTCTTCTTTCGTCATTCGAGCCTCGACCAGTGGATGACGGATGCGCCATTCTTTTGCGGCCTTAAGCCCTGGTCGATGGTCTTTGAGATCGTCCAAGTTTGTTCCGTCGACGGCTGTGCTTATTCCAAGTCGATCAGCCTGGTCGCGGCAGATCCGATAGAGTTCATCCTTGCAAAAATAGCAGCGGTTCGCAGGATTCTGGGAGAATGAAGGATTATCCAACTCACGAGAAGAGATGACCATGTGCTGGCATCCGATGAGTTTGGCTAGTTTTTCCGCCGCCTCCAACTCTCCGGGTGGAGCGGTAGGAGATGAGGTGGTCAAGGCGATCGCCCGTCCCTTCAAGACCATGTGCGCGACTTTGAGGAGAAACGTAGAGTCCACTCCGCCGGAAAAGGCCACCATGACTCCTCCCGTCCCTCTTAATATTTTCTTTAATTCTTCGAACTTTGTATCCATTAGCGGTTGCTGAAGACTTCGGTACTGAGATAATGCTCGCCTTTGTCCGGAAATATGGTAACGACAATGTGGTCCTTGCCCAAGCTCTTTGCGACCTTCAGAGCGGCGCAGCATGCAGCTCCGGAGGAGATTCCGACCAGGATGCCTTCTTCCAGGGCTAGTTTCCTGGTATAAAGCGCTGCGTCTTCATCGGAGACCGGGACCAACTCGTCATAAATCTGGGTGTTAAGGACCGCCGGAATAAAGCCAGCTCCGATCCCCTGAATCTTATGATATCCGGGTTCGCCGCCTGAGAGAACTGGCGAGGCGGCCGGTTCTACCGCGTAGATCCTGACGCCTTTCATTTTATCCTTTAGGACCTCTCCCACGCCCGTGATGGTCCCGCCTGTGCCCACCCCAGCGACGAAGGCATCGATCCGTTTAAACTGCCTCAGCAATTCCACGGCTGTTGTACGCCGATGGATTTCCGGATTCGCGGGATTGTTGAACTGCTGTGGCATGAAGTAATCAGAGTGCTCCAAAAGAAGCTCTTCGGCCTTGCGGATCGCACCGCCCATCCCTTTTGTGTCCGGAGTCAGGATGAGCCGGGCGCCGTATGCGCTTAGGAGACTCCGCAGCTCTTCGCTCATGGTATCCGGCATCGTCAAGATTAACCGATAACCCTTTACCGCGGCCACTAAGGCAAGACCAATGCCAGTGTTTCCGCTCGTTGGCTCCACAATCGTAGCCCCAGGCTTGAGTTTATTGTCGCGTTCCGCCGCCTCAATCATGCTCATGCAGATACGGTCTTTGACCGATCCGCCAGGATTGAAAGACTCCAGTTTTCCCCAGACTTCGGCATCATTCTTCCCGGGCAAGTTTCTCAATTTGACGACGGGCGTGGAACCAATGAGGTCGAGGACGGATCGGGCGCCGTTTAAGTTGACCACTGTTTGTATTCTTCTTCCGGGCTCACGAGCGGATTCGAACTGAAGATAACGCTATGCTATATTTTCAACGTCGCGAAGTCAATTGGAAGAATTGTCCGCATCGTCTGTTATGGAGGAAAAAGTTCTCATTATCTTCCCCGGAGCACTGGGAGATTTTATTTGCTTTTTTCCCGCGCTTTGGAGATTAGCGAGCGGCCGCGAAGTCGACCTTCTCGCTCGAACGGAATATGCCGACCTTCTGCCTCAAACCGTCAGGGTACGCTCGCTAGAGTGTTATTTCATCTCCCGTCTCTTTGCTCCCGGGGCTGAGCAGGATGAAGAGCTCAAGGCCTTTTTCGGATCCTACGGAGCCATTTGGTCGTGGATGGGAAAGAGTGAGCCCGACTTTGTTAGACATCTTTCGGCCCTGTCCAGGGGGGAGTTGCGAATTTTTCCATTTCGACCCGCGGACCCGGGATTGCACATTGCTGATTACTATCTTTCTTGTCTGAAAGAGAATCAGCCAGAAGAGTCTGTTTCGGCGATTCCATTAAGATCGGAGGGCATCGCCTGGAGCGATGGTTTTTGGCGACGGAACAAGCTCGAGGAGAAAAAAATCCTTGCCTTGGCCCCAGGAAGCGGCTCACTGGAAAAGAATTGGCCGCCTGAATTCTACAAAGTCGTGGCCGAGTGGTGGGAGAGAGAGTTAGGGGGTAGGGCCGTCGTTGTTCTTGGTCCTGTGGAAGAAGAAAAGACAAACTCAATGGATTTTTGGGGTCCCATGCTCGTAGCGCAGCGGCTCACTCTGGGCCAGTTAACTGCCTTGCTAAGCCGGTGCGATGTCTATCTAGGTAATGATAGCGGTGTTACCCATCTGGCGGCGATGGTTGGGGTCGAGACGGTAGCACTCTTCGGTCCGACTGCCGTCGCACAATGGGCGCCGCGAGGCAGGAGAGTCACGACGGTGACTCAGAAGGTAGAGTGCGCGCCTTGCGTTCCGGCGGCTATGAAACATTGTCCACACAGAAAATGTTTGGCCTCGCTTTATCCGGCTAGCGTGATTCGAGTACTACGAGAGGTTGCGTCGGATCTTGCCGAGACTAACCTAGGAGAGCAGGCTTCTTGACAAGGGGGGGTGCAGAGATTAAAGTTCAAAAGTAGAAAAATCGCAAGTTTAGCGCAACGGATTTGCCTCTGGCAGGGAGGAATGCAGATGTCGAACTCTGTTAAAACTGTGCTGCTTTTGGGTTTGATGACCGGGATGATCCTGGGTATCGGGCAACTCTTTGGCGGTCCACAAGGTTTGGTGATTGCTTTTGTCTTTGCGTTGCTGCTTAACTTTGGGAGCTACTGGTTCTCCGACAAGATTGTGCTGGCCATGTATCAGGCGCGGGAGGTCGGCCTCGACGAAGCTCCCGAGCTTTACCGCATTGTTCAAAATCTTACCTTGCGCGCTCAGCTTCCTATGCCGCGGCTCTATATTATCCCTTCCGAGTCTCCCAACGCCTTCGCAACCGGACGGGACCCCGAGCACGCGATCGTTGCGGTCACTGAAGGGATACTTCGGATCATGAAGCGAGATGAGCTTGAAGGGGTTATCGCCCATGAACTCTCGCATGTAAAGAATCGGGATATTCTGGTGAGCAGCATTGCTGCTACCCTCGCGGGTGTAATCATGATGCTTGCCAATATGGCGAGATGGGCGGCCATTTTTGGCGCGGGACGAAGCGAGCGGGACAATGAAGGTGCGGGAGGAATTTTGGGATTAATTGCCATGTCCGTCTTAGCTCCCATAGCGGCGGTTGTCATTCAAATGGCGATCTCCCGCTCCCGGGAGTATCTCGCCGACGCCACAGGTGCGAAGGTTTCCGGGAATCCGCTGGGTTTGGCTTCCGCATTGGAGAAACTTGAGCGATCCACCCAGGTTGTCCCGCTTGAGGCGCGTCCGGAAAGCGCCCATCTGTTTATTGTAAATCCGCTGTCAGGTAGCGCTCTGCTAAACCTTTTCAGCACGCATCCTCCGATTGAGGAGAGGATTGCGCGCCTTCGCGCTATGGCCGTTTAAACCCGGGATGGTTTTGACTACACCAGGGAGTGCGTCGGGAGCTTTCGCGACGGCATTTCCAGGGATTTTTCTCTCTAACGACTAAAGCAGGAGGTTCTATGGCTGCAGAGGGAGAAAAGGGCGAGAGTGGGGGAAAGGGCTTCAAGGTGGAGGATCGAAGGCGGTTTTCACCAGAAACCGGAGAGCCTCGCCCGTCTGTCGAGAAAACGGATACACCAGTTGATCAGGGGAACGATGATGTGTCCAGAGTGGAATCTCCCGAAAAGAAGGAGGAACCCCACGGCCAGGACATACCGGAGATCAGTTTTTCCACTTTCATCATCAGTCTCAGCACCCAGGCCCTGATGCATTTGGGGGAAGTGCCTAACCCGCTGAGTGGGAAAGTGGAGAGCGATATCTCGGTGGCCAAGCAGATGATCGATGTTATTGGACTGTTAAGAGAGAAGACTAGAGGCAATCTGGATCAGGGAGAAGATAAACTGGTGGAAGATGTTCTGTTCGATTTGCGGATGCGTTATGTGGAG
>VBLN01000360.1 GCA_005878685.1 Deltaproteobacteria bacterium
TGGATGCTCTGATAGCCGGGATGACCGCAACCGGTCCCCGGCGGTACGAAGAGTGTTCCGGTTTTGTTGACCCATCGGGTGGTCCCGCTAGCCAAAGCCACGTTGCTGCCGGCTAGGAGCGCGCCGAGCGCTAAGGCCAGGCTCAGTCCCAACCTGAGATGGGGCCCGCGACGATTTATGTATTCTTCTTTTTCTTCCTGTGCCGTTGGCCTAGATGGACCTAGGGACACAGCGATAGCTTCCTGCCTGTCATGAAAAAACTGGAAATTCATATGAGCCTCCCGGAACGGCCCCTGCGGGGTGGGCTCGGCGTCAGCATCCATGCCTGCTGTCAGACTTGAGTTCTATCAAGCTGTGGAAGAAAGTGGCCTTACTGAGAGAAGCCTTCAGGCGTGGATCCGGACCGAGGTTCCTCTGTCGAGTCGTACAGGCGCTCATCCTGATCTTGCCTTTCTCGACCATGCTGGCTCACAATTATTGAGTGAGGCTTCTTGTGAGCAATTGCATGGAGTAGCACGACCCCGCTGGTTTCCCCTACGAACTGGCGGGGCTCCTTCTTCCTGTCGAGCCCACGTAACCGCTTTAGCTCGTCCCCCCTCACGCCCATTGCATGCGAACTTCCAGATGGAAGAAACCGATCGAGTACGCGAGCGTACGCTGTACGCCATCGCACATAGCAGGACTCACGACTGGTGCCCGTTCCAATTTTTTTTATTGACGTTATCGTCACACGGCCGGCGTCGGACGCAGGCTGGCCAGACACGCCGGTGCATTGGTACATCGTGTCACCGGAGTGCCATAAAAATACGTTGAGTGTCCGGTATTTTTTGGATGGGACGGGGCGTTTATACCTGACCCAAAGGGAAAGCCCTCTGATTCTTACGTTCCTAAAATAATTGATGAAAGCCGAATATCTCGATACTTAGCGTGTTTGGATTGTTTAAAAAGCGTCACAGCGAGACGCCTTCTTGTAGCTGGTCCTTCCAGCTTTTCACCCGCACGTCCATCATTCAGTATCGAGAATTTTTGCAAACCGCGGTACGAGCCGCAGCCCGGCGTGCGGCGTCGAGCGGGGTCTCTTGTCTTGCCTGCACAACATGCCAGCTTTGGGGAATTCCGCGTGCAAAGTAACACGGAGCTTAATCGGTTGAAGGTCGGTTCGGCAGGAAGAAAGTACTCCGGCTGGTTCGTGGGGAACCAACCAGCGTACGCCCTATGCAATTGCTCACATGAAGCCTCACGCACCTTTTGTGAGCATGCAGAGAAAGGCAAGGCTTTGGATGAGCGTATCTCCTGACACCCAATCTGCGGAAGCTCACTCCCTATCGAGCCTCAAAACTTCTCATTAAAGGCATCTCTCCCCGTACTGCCCGCGGGCTCACCCAACAAATAAGAACGGAATTGAGTTTGATGCAGTGGTTCGCATATTAGATATCAACACAGAATTTTCGACTGAGGAAGCATGTTTCGAATATTTGGAACGGCTGCGCTGGCCGGGGGGTGTGGAGTGCCCGAAGTGTTTCGGCAAAAAAATATCGAGAATTAACAGTAATGGCAAAACTGGAAAGCCGCGCCGTCTTTATCAATGCCTTGTATGCCGGAATCAATTCACCGCTAGAACCGGAACTATCTTTCAAGATTCGCATTTGCCTTTGACCACCTGGTTCAAGGCAATCGCGTTGGTTGGCGAGGCGAAGAACGAAGCCAATGTCAACAGGCTCAAACGTAAACTAAAAATTCACCGCCGGACGGCTTCCTATCTCCTCACTCGGATTCGGCGAGCTATGGCGAGCGGAGGACGGCTGGAAATTGCATCTGAGCGCACTGGGCTTCACACCTTCCGGCGCTAGCGAAGGTGATCTCTCCTCCTGGTCCATCGAGGGTGCCTTCGTCGCGATACCGGCACCCTCGCCAGTAATCTCGTCAAAATCCTGTCGAACAATTTCTTATCGATTCTAAAAGTGCCTGCCATCGCTTCCCACCGATCCTTTTCTAATGAATCGGCAAAACGGCGGCAAGCTTTAAAGCACCGCCGCGCAGTTTGCCGAGGAAGAAAGGCATCTGAGTGAAGTGCCTTAAATACAGATAGTTACGTAAAAAAGCGATTGACTACGGAGGCCGGTAATTCCGACAATAGCGACCTCACTTTCGGCTAAGAGGATAGACATACCGTGGAGCAGGTATGGACTCACCAGGGAAGGGCTTTTTTCACTCTAGACCTAGGAGAGGGAGAGTGTTTCCGACCGGCAACGATTTTGATTCGAAAGTAAAAATACTTATTGCGGACGGTTATCCGATCTTCAGGGAAGGCTTAAAGCACGTGCTTTCGACACAGCAAGACTTCGCAGTTCTGGGCGAGGCGGCTGACAGCGTTGAAACCCTGCGGTTAATGGACCTTTTAAAGCCGGATGTGCTGCTGCTCGACATGGCGATGCCGCCGTTGGATGGCATTGAGGTGCTCGCCCGCAGCGAGATTAACCTCAGGACGACCCGGGTCATCATTCTCTCCGCATCCGCCAATAGCAACCAGACCGTCAAGGCGCTTGAGCTCGGCGCCTGCGGCGTCCTCCGGAAAGAGGTCTCGTCGGAAATTCTCTTGAAGAGCATCCGTGCTGTTGCTCAGGGTCAATATTGGGTTGGCCGCCGAGACATGGCCGGCGCGATTGACGCTCTCCGGGCGTTGCCGTCATTGGAAAGCGAAAATACCTCGCGGAATTTTGGTTTAACGCCGCGCGAGATTCAGATTCTCCAAAGCCTGTTTGAAGGCTTGACGAATAAAGACATCGCGCGCGGCTTCGGCATCAGTCAACAGACCGTCAAACATCACATCAGCAGTATTTTTAACAAGACCGGTATGTCCAACCGGCTTGAGCTTGTCATTTTCAGCATCAACCAGGGACTGAACCGAAGTGCCCGCCTTCGCGTATGAGACCACCGTCGTTCTCTTACCCGTGTTCGGATTTCACTGGGAATCCGAGCCCGCCACCAGCGGCCTGCTTCGAAGCCGTCATCCGGCGTGTATCGGACGATTGCTTCCGGATGCTCCCCGACAAGCTTCCGCCACAGAAGCTTGACGCGCCGCGCGTGGTAACTCGACGTTACCAGAATGACACGATCGCCTCCGACCCGATCGAGACCTCGCGCAACCGTCCGCACCTCTTCGGCCGTATTAACATTTCTTTCGGGGAGTACCCGAATAGCCGTGCTGGGCACTCCG
>VBLN01000361.1 GCA_005878685.1 Deltaproteobacteria bacterium
ATCGTCCCATCTCGCATCGTCCCGGGCGTCTTCCACCAGATCCCGCAGCTCTTCCACAACCCTCTCCTGAGCCTTCACCGGCAGGGACTCGATCATTTTGACCACTGTTTCTGTCGTTTTACTCATAGCGAAACTATTTTAGCAAACGTAGCATTGTACTTCCACCTGATTTTGGACCCATTTTACTCGGGAAGATTCGGACGTCAAACGGAAAATCGTGGCTCGTGTTCGTGGTTCGTGATCGTGAAGAATCTACGGCCAGTAGGCAAACCCCATGGCGCAACCCACGCCCGTAGAGGTCCGGTAGAGCGGCACGTAATCGACGATCGACGCGGGCCTGTCGGCCGCGGCCGCGGCGACGATCCAGTTGCGGATTTCAGAGGTCCCTTCGATCAAAACCGCGGAGTCCATCTGCTGAAGAAACTTAGAATCGTTTTTCACTAGAGCCTGGATAAAGCCCTGATCCAGCTTCTCGTCTATCTTTGTGTGACTTAATCCTCCCGAGGCGACGATCACGACCCGGCGCGAACCGGAAAAACCGCGCAGGGCCGAGGCCAACGCCTTGCCGAACCGGACGCACCGCGCGGCCGGAGGCGCCGGGGGATAGTAGGTATTGACCATGATCGGAACGATCGCTGCGTGCGGCTCGGGCATGAGAAACTTGAGCGCCCTGGCAAAGGCGTGGCCCAAGCCTCCTTCGTAGCGCAGAGTCCTGGAATAGGCCGGATCAAAACTCTCGTCCATGAGGCCGTTGAGAATGGCAAGGGCCAGCTCGGCGTCGACGTCGTAGCGCGTGCGGTTTTCGGACTTGGCTTGATTGAGGTACCTGAGGCTCACGCTGGCCTCCGCCTCTTTGCCGATGAAAACCGTAAACGGGGGCATGTTATCGTCGAGCAGGTTTTCGTGCTGGTCATCGCCGACGACTACGACCGTGTCGGCCGAGAAGCTCTGCAGTTTTTGGCGCAATTGCTCGATCGCCGCCATGCAGCGCTTCCACTTCGTCCATTTGACCTCCCGGGTCTCGCTTTCCAACTCCGGTCTCAGGGGCAGCGGGTCCCAACTCCTGGTGTTGAGCAGCCCCCACTGGTCCGGGTTAAGCATGAGCTGCGGCGCGTGCGACATGGCGAGAGTACCGACCAGTTCAGCCATAGCGTTTCCTCCGCGCCATCATTAAGAGCCGAAGTTCATCCTCATGATCTCCCTATGGCACGCTCCGCTTCTGTCAGCGCGGTAACTTGTCCTCCGGGGGGTTGTCCCCTTGCCTTCATCTCCTCTAACGACTCCGCCAGCTTGGTGTCTATCATCACATCCTGGGCCGGCTCTTGGATCACTCCGATGGGAGCGAAGCCTTGCTGCACCTTACGGATCTCTCTCATCATGATCTCCCGCAGCATGACGATACCGCGGTCTGACGTCGCCAGCCGCTCGCGCGTGCGATCTGCGATCGGACCGGGCGTTTCCCAGACCATGTGGTCCTGCGCCAGAACCAGATCCGTCCTGAATCGGGTAAACGGATGCAAGCCATTTGGCGGATCCTTGAAGGGCGGCATGTAAAGGACGTCGGGTTCTTCCTCTCCATCCCCGTCGCCATTTCCTCCTGGAATAAAGTGGACGAAGTAGATGAATGTATGCGTGTCATCCATCGGCACTCGAATTTGCGTGGCATCCCCCTGCCGGAGAATATTGGGAAAGATGAGCGGGTGCTCATCGACGGCGCCTCTCTTGTAGTACCTCCTTTTCATGATGCCGTGAGGGATCTCATAAAACTCGAACTTTTCGATATCGTCGGTAAATCCTCGAGTCGTGTTGACGGGTGTCCTACCTCTCATCGCTGTGTCCTGATGCAGGATCTGCAGATGGGCCGGGTCCACGGAATTCTCCATCGCCTGAAACCAGTTCGCGTCCAGCAGCGGATAGACAACTATCTTTCGTCTTCCGTCCTTTCTCACCCACACGTCGTATTTGGGTATGCGAGGCGCTGGTTTGGGGCCCATGTAGGTCCAGTAAAGCCCGATAAACTTCTGTACCGCATAGGCCTTGTGTTTCACCGTTAGATGGAACCCGCTCCCCTTTGGCTCCGCAGGACACGCCAGACAATTTCCCTCGATGTCGTAGAGCCAACCGTGATAGGCACAAGCGATCCCTCCCTCTTCCACCCTGCCGTAGAGGAGCGAGACGCCGCGATGCGAACAGCGATCGGCCAGAAGGTCCACTCTGCGCTGCTTGTCTCGAAACAACACCAGATCTTCACCTAACACCCGCACGAATTTCGTCGGCTTTTCCTCCGTCAATTCCGTAGCCACGGCAATTGGAAACCAGTAGCGGCGCAGCAGCTCTCCTGCCGGCGTTCCCGGCCCGATTCGACACAACAACTCATTCTCTTCGCGGCTCAGCATGGAAGCTCCCTCCTTACATAAAGGATTGGCTCCAGCATAGCGGAAGGCGCCGCGCACTTTCAAGCCAGAAAGTAAGAAAACCCTGCAAAATCATTGAGTTAAGCTTGAGGTATGGAATATTCCAACGTTAAGTATTCCGCATCGAGGTCACCTTATGAGCTCCTGCGTCAGCTCCTGGATGCGGCGCCGCTGCGGTATCATCTCCTCGGCCTGGGTGTTGCGATAGCTCTTGCCTGGCTTCATCACGCCTTTCGGGTCGAAGGGTGGAACGTCGACGCGCCGGCTATTTGTCTGGGTTTTTAT
>VBLN01000362.1:0-2949 GCA_005878685.1 Deltaproteobacteria bacterium
GACCGTCATGGCGCCGCTGACCGTAAGGAATCGAAGGCAGTTTTTGTCGCGCATCATGACCTGAAGGGCCCCTGCTCCCTTGGAAACCTGTGAAGCGACCCCGCCGTAGGAAGCAAGATCCGAGATGAGGGGTTCTACGAAGGCTTGCTTGCCACGGATCCATTCGTCGAGCGTTCGGTAAAGAATCGGCATCACGAATCGCGGGTCGGCGAATACGGCGTCGGGAAAGTAGCCGTCCTTGATCTGTCCGGGGCGCGCCATGTCGAATGGGTTGATGAAGATGGCGCGCCCCGGCTTCGTGTAGATCGCTTCGGCATACCTTTCTGAGAATCCTCCGACGGCTATGACGAGTTCTCCCCCGTTTCCCGGTCTGTTATATTGAGACGGCAGAGTGATTCTTCTGCACCATTTATTTTCGACAAACTTTTGTAAAAGAAGCCCCAGAGGAGAGCTATCCAGTCCATCGTAGATCAGGACCGGAATTTCCTTCGACGCGATCATTTCATGAATCGTCTTCGCAACCTCCCCGAGCATTCTTGCGCCGAAGGCGCAGTACCGCATCCCCTCCACGATGTCGCCTACGGTTTTACATTTCCGCAGATCCAGTGATTTGAGTTCTTCGAATTTCACAGCTTTCACGGCCTCTTTTCGCGTTAGAGAGTTTTTGTTTCGTAACACGGCCATTGCAGGTAGTCAATTAAGGAGGTGAAGAAGCCCGTCTTCTCTGGCTCAGAAAGAAGCTGAGATCACCAGAGAGAGATCGTGGAACTTGTCATAGAAGAGAAACCGCTAGCAAGCAGTCAGCCCAGGAAAAGATATAGGAGGCCGCCCTGGAGCGAACTTACTGCTGGGCGCATCTCGAGAGAGACACCGGTTCTTAGGTTGGGGTGGGGAGGTGTTGCAGGTCAGAGCGAGAGCGAAGAGCAGGCGCTCGCGCGCCTCCGCGCGGGGGCTTACTCCCTGATTGCGGCTTCCCGCCTCTGCAGATAGCCGTTTCTTACAGCGCTATAGAGGTCGACGACACTCTCCTCGACCTGCTGGTACCTATCTAGATTCAATGATCGCTCGTTCACGACATCAGTCCCATAAATGCCCGCAGTGGCTCCGAATGGAATAAAATAGGAGAGAGGGTTCATCGCCGCGTCCGCTGCGAAGCCGAATCCGTCGCGTACGGTCAGAACCGGCAAAAAGGGAAGAACCAGGTAAGGACCAGGTCCAACGCCATAAACTCCCATAGTTTGGCCGGTATCTTCGTCGCTCTGCTCGATACCGAAACCATCCTTTGCGACGTCGAAGAGCCCCGCGACACCAATGGTGCTGTTGATACTGAAACGGGCAACTTCTCGACCAGCCCCTCCCAACTTAAGCTGGAGAAGGTTGTTGGTCAGGCGCCGAACAACACCAAGGTTGTTTAGCGCATTATGAATACTTCTCTGAACCGGGTCAGGAAGGACCGCATCCCAAACGGTGGCTATCGGCTTCAGAAGAAAGCGGTCGAGTACATTACGATTGAACCAAAACATCTTTTCATTGAACGGTTCCCATGGATCTTCTTCGTACTCATCGCTTGCCATGGAGCTGTCGGCTTCACTGGCGGCATAAGCGGCGATGGTTCCGGGCGCACTTGGGTTGGAGGAATCAGACTCTGAAAAGCGGATGCGCGGGCTTTCCATTTGAGCAATGGCGGGGCTCAAGTTAGCATATCCAAGCTCAACGGCAACGAGCAGGGCTCCCCCCGTTGCAAACCTAATAAGTGAATGACGCAGTCCCATGATTTTCTCCCGTCCTTGACCTTATGATGTCAATTACACGAAGTTGTCACCCAGGTCAAGGTTTCTCCCCCTGCCTGGAGTTCGAAGTTTTGAAAATAAGCTAAATGCATGCCAGTTTCGCCGTGAATAGCCGCACGAGCCGGAAGCATCTAATGTAACGAGAGATTTCTAGACTGGAAGACTGGTCTTCCCAGTGTTTGAAAGCCTGCCAATGACAAAAAATGTAAGAGACAAGTCCATAATTAGTGCGCTTCCTAGAAGTTTGCAAACCCTCCGGGAGTTGGCTATTTTTAGAACATGGCAGAAAAGGGGAATGTAAAGACCGTAGTCCTTGGAGTTTCAGGCGGGATCGCGTGCTATAAGGCGGTCGAGTTAGTTCGCTTGCTTGTTCAGGATGGCTTTGACGTTTCGGTGATCATGACGCGCGAAGCCATGGAGTTTGTAACGCCGCTGACTTTTCAAACCCTTTCGGGTCACCCTGTGGCGACCGAGATGTTTAGCCTGACGCAAGAATCGGAGATAGGGCATATCAATCTGGCGGATCGAGCCGATCTCCTCGTCATTGCTCCCGCCACGGCAAATACGATCGGTAAGATCGCCGCCGGAATCGCGGATGATCTTTTGACCACCGTGGTGATGGCGACCCAAGCTCCGCTATTGTTGGTTCCTTCCATGAATGTTCACATGTACGAGAATCCCATTCTTCAAGAGAATATTCAGAAGCTGAAGAAGCTCGGCAATCACTTTATGGAGCCGGCGGAAGGGTATCTGGCCTGCGGCTACGAAGGGAAAGGAAGATTGCCCGAGGCTCCAGATATCGTCGAGGAAATCCAAAGACTGCTAAAAAAAAAGGACTTAGCCGGCGAGCGGCTTTTAATCACCGCGGGCCCAAATCATGAGCCCCTTGACCCAGTACGTTATCTTTCCAACCGCTCCTCGGGGAAGATGGGTTACGCCTTAGCGCGCCAGGGTTTGAGGCGGGGAGCGGACGTGACACTGATTAGCGGTCCGACCTCACTTTCCCCGCCTGCGAAGGTTCGACTTATCTCGGTAAAAACCGGCGCTGAAATGCGCAAAGCTGTCCTCAAAGAGTTTCCAAAGGCCACCACCGTGTTAATGGCCGCCGCGGTCGCGGATTATCACCCTGAGAAGATTATCCCTAGGAAAATCAAGAGAG
>VBLN01000362.1:3004-3468 GCA_005878685.1 Deltaproteobacteria bacterium
GGTGGGCTTTGCGGCGGAGACTGAGACGCTCGTGGCCAATGCAAAGAAGAAGCTCAGGGAGAAAAACCTCGATTTGATTGTCGCCAATGACGTCACCAAGCAAGGGAGCGGTTTCGACAGCGATACCAATGTAGCCACGCTTTTAGATCGGGATGGCCACGTTCGTCCGCTTCCTCTCATGAGCAAGGATGAACTAGCGGATCGCATCTACGATTATCTTCTTGTCCTCAAGTCGAAAAAGAAATAGCTCTTGACCGTCAGCGGTTCGCCCTTGGCCCGTGCCCGAATACTAGCTGTTTATTATTCTTATCTCCTTACCGCTTATGGGTAACCCCAAAGAGCCCTATCCGGTCAAACTTTTTGTCGCCTTGCTTTTAAATCCGGAGGATCTTCTCGCATCAGTCGAGGAAGATTTGATCGGCCTCTTTGGATCGATCGATTCGTCGAGTCGCATCATTCCCTGG
>VBLN01000061.1 GCA_005878685.1 Deltaproteobacteria bacterium
ACGGACCGAGACTGGCCGAGGCGATGGGGGCTACTTTTAAACGACGACGGACGCCGCCCCCGGCAACTCCACCCTTGGCTCTGACCGAGGAGTTCTATGCCGACGCTGCAAAGCAAGTTCAATGGGGAGCTTTTCTTCGTAAAGGCCGCTTGAAAATACAAGAGAAAGATTTTAGCAAGGTGGCATCACTTCTTCGGGAGTTTCTCATGCCGCCAGCCATCGCGGCAGCGCAAGGTCATCATTTTTCTCAACGTTGGTCAGCAGGCGGGACCTGGAGACAATCGTAGTGTCTGCACCTTCTAGTCCTTAATAACAGCGGCCTGGTCGCTATGGGCGCCAGGCCGCTGAGTTGTAGATTAGCGAAGCGACAAATTCTCAGTTATCCCTCAATCACGCTTTTCCACTTCTTCCGCACCTTTTCCTTGAGCTCCGGGCTGGACTCGGCAACGGGCGGAAAGTCCTTCATCCATTCAAACGGACGGCAGGCGTCGATGATCGCGCGCGAATTGAAACCTTTCTTTCCCGGCTGAATTCTCGGATCCAGAGGACCGCTCCAGCAGCGGCGCAAAATCTCGATCGACTCGACCGGATCGGAGCGCGTCGCCAGAGCCCACAGCACATCAAAAGTGTTCGTTGGGTCGATATCCTCATCCACCACGACCACGTAGCGTCCGAGATAGGCGCCGGCATGAACCTGCGAGGCGACGAGCATCGCCTGGCGCGCATGGCCGGGGTAGCGCTGCTTGATCGAAATGATATTGAGCAGCCTCCCGCCTCCGGCCTCGTGGCACCAGACCCCTCTCACATCCGGGACTCCGGCTTTCTCCACCTGATCCCAGATCAGCGCCGACTTGACGAAGCACTTCGCCAGGGAATAGTCGGACGGCGGTCTTCCAGGCCGGGCGCAGCAAAGAATCGGATTGTTGCGGTGGTAGATCCGCTCGATGCGGATGACTGGCTCAGGCCGCGTGGAACTAGCATAGTAGCCGGTCCATTCGCCGAAGGGACCCTCTTTTAGGACATCCTCGGGCTTCATAAAGCCTTCGATGACGATTTCAGCCTGGGCGGGAAAAGGAAGTCCGGTCGCTTCGCCCTCGATCACTTCGATCGGCTCCCCCTTGAGCCCGCCGGCGTAATCGAACTCGGAGACGCCATAATCGATCTCGTTGCCGGAGACCATGAAGAGAACCGGATCCTGGCCAACGGAGATAATGACCGGGCAGGGCTTTTTTTGCTCAAACCATTTCCGGCGCTGGATGGACCCATGCTTTCCCGGCGAGATATAAAGCGTCATGCTGTTTTTATCCTGAACCATTCCTCTATAAGCGCCGAAGTTGACCCAACCCTCCTCAGGATCTTTGGTGATAACGAGGCAAGCGGTTCCGATGTAGCGTCCGCCGTCAAGCTCGTGCATGAAAGGAACCGGAAACTTCAACAGGTCGATATCTTTCCCATTCTCAAGAATCGGACCTTTCTTCACGACCTTCTGGGGAATGGGTTTATGGCCGGCGAGCTTTTGCCGAAAGGCTCGGACCAAGTCCAGGCCGTTCAAATCCAGCGGCAATCCCAGATTCAAGGCCATTCTCTTGAAAGAGGCGTTCTGGGCGAAAAGGGCGCGGTAGCCTTTGGGATAATCCTTGATATTGTCAAACAAAACCGCGGACACCGGACCTTTGCTCTCGTGCGCGATAAGCTCCGCCAGGGTCCCCATCTCGAGGTTCCAATCGGCGCCGTCGACTTTCTTGAGCTCTCCCAGGCTGTCGACAATCTCGAGCCACTCACGGAGATCGCTATAGGTCGGCGTTCTCCCCGCTTTGATCTCCTTTTCGGCGAATTTTCTGGCTTCTAAGGCAGTCATTGGCTATTCCTCCCTAAACAAAGTTTTCAATCTAAAATCGAAAATCCAAAATCTAAAATTGGATCAGTCCCCCATCATGGTTTCATCCATTCCTTCCGTATCCTCGGCTCGGCAGGAAGGCCGTTGCAACTCTGCGGATCCAGATAGAGATAAACCTTCTCTCCCGGGCTCATGTTAAGAAAAGGATGGGTGTGGACCGCCAACAACATGTCGCCGACGGCAATCTGGCAGTGGTAAGCATCTCCCATAAAGATTGCCTCCTTGACTGTCCCCTCCACTACATTATCAAGCCCCTGCGGCTTTTCCTTATGCACCGGGATGTGCTCTGGACGAATGGATATAACCGCGGCTTGGTTCCGTCCCAGAGAAGTGGCAGGAATAAAGGATAAAATCCCCTTCTTGGTCTCTATGCGACCCGGCTTGGAGTCTCCTCCCATCTCGATCACCTTTCCCTCGATAAGATTGGTCAGCCCTAGGAAGGTCGCTGTAAACTTTCTCGTGGGCCGAGAATAAAGCTGATGCGGCGTACCGACCTCTATCAGTTTTCCCGCATGCATCACGGCGATCTGGTCGGAAATCGCCAGGGCTTCGGACTGGTCGTGGGTGACAAAAATAGTCGTGATGTTGATCCTCCGCTGAAGCGCCTTGATCTCAAACCTCATCTGCACTCTCAGCTTCGCGTCCAGGTTGCTCAAGGGCTCGTCCAGGAGCAGGACTTTGGGCTCGTTGACCAGCGCCCGGGCAAAAGCGACCCGCTGTTGCTGACCACCGGAGAGTTTCGGCGCAGGTCGGTCCTCCAACCCATGAAGCCCGACAATTCTCAAGACATCCTCAACTCTTTTTTTGATCTCACTCTTGGGGCGTCGGTGTATGGTCAGGGGATAGGCGACATTCTGGAAAACGGTCATGTGCGGCCAGATGGCGTAGGACTGGAATACCATTCCGATCGGCCGTTTGTTGGTCGGAACATAAACTCTCTCGCCCGAAGCAAAGACGGGATTTCCATCAATGGCAATCTTTCCTCTTTCAGGCCGCTCCAGTCCGGCCACGCATCTGAGCGTCGTGGTCTTGCCGCAACCGCTCGGCCCCAAAAAGGTGTAGAGCGAGCCCTCGGGGATATTGAGCGAGATGCCTTTCAGAACATGAACCCTCTCCTTGTCCTCGCCGAAATACTTCTCCAAGGATTCAATCTGGACCATCTAAAAGGTTAGCGGCACGAGTTTTTTCCCTCACGCCTTTCGTCTTAAGCCTGAATTCCCAGCCTCGCCCCAAGCCTGCGTGCAGTGTAGGCCATCGCGACCAACAACAGAACCATTAAGACCCCGAGCGCACATACATAAGTGTACTGGCCTCCTTCCCAAAGGTCAAAAGCCATGATCGAGAGGACAGTGCTGTTGTAGGAATAGAGCAAAATCGATGTGGAAAGTTCCCTGAGAGAAATGATGCTGATATAGATCCACCCAGCCACGAAGCCCGGCATCAAAAGAGGAAGTAAGACCTTTCTAAAGGTCTGGAACCAAGTGCCGCCACTGGTCAAGGAAGCCTCCTCGAGCTCCTTGTTGATCTGGATCATGGACGCCGAGGCTGTGCGGATGCCATAGGGCATGAACTTGGTTATATAGGCCAACAGCAGCACCCAGATCGTCCCATAAATCGGGATGGGAAGGGTAAGGTACACCCAGATGAGACTTACGCCCAAGACGATGCCCGGCATGGCAATAGGGATAAAAGCAAGATTGTCGAGGAAGATTCGGCCTGGGAGCTTTGACTTCACGGTGATCCAGGCGATCACGGAGGTCAGAAGCATCACCAGAGTCGCCGAACCCACGGAGAGATAGAAGCTGTTCTTAAACGCCGTAAGGGCCAACGGATAGTTGAGAATGTATTTGTAATTGGCAAGGGTCAGCTTGGCCATGAGCTCAGCCGACGGAACTCCGTAATACGGAATGAAAGAAGACCAGAGAAGGATAAACACGGGAAGAACGACAGCCAGGAAAAAGATTAAAAAGGCGCTGGCACAGGTAACATATTTCCAGAGCCCGAGATCAATGACGCGCGGGCGATAACCTTTGCCCGTCACGGTTGCGTACCGCTCCTCTCCTCGAGTGATCCGCTGATAAATCAGCACGCCGACCGTGCTGATCACCAAGAGCGTGACGGCATAGGCTCCGGCAAGACCGAAATCCGAAGGAAACTGGTGGATGGCGAGAAATATCTTCGTGGTAAAAACAGATATTTTTGCTGGAACGCCTACCAAGGCCGGAACTTCAAAGGCCTCGATGCCCCGCACGAACATGATCAGCAGGACCCCAAACATGGCCGGCCGCATGAGCGGAAGTGTTACCTTCCTGAAGGTCGTGAAGGTGCTGGATCCCGCGGTTAAAGCAGCTTCTTCCAGCGAAGTATCCATGTTGCGGAAGGCTGCTGACATCAAGAGAAAGACCAACGGATAGAGGTGGATCCCCTCAGCCCAGACCATGCCCCCCATCGAGTAAATGTTAAAAGGAGCGGACTCCAGTCCCAAAAGTCCCTTTACAGCCAAGTTGATCAGCCCGATCTTAGGACTCAGGAGAAGGATCCACGCGATCGTACTTAGTATTCCGGGGATGATAAACGGAATCAGAGACATCACCATGAAAAGTTTTTTAAGCGGCGTATTGGTCCGCTCGTTGATCCAAGCTAGATAGGTCCCGATCAGAAAGGAAATGGCGCATGTGCCGACAGCATATTTGAGAGAGTTCCAGAAGAGAAAATAAAACTCCCGATCGAAGTAGGCCTTAACGTAGTTTTGAATCGTATAGGCGGCTCCCGGTTCTCCTATGGGGGCGCTTCGAAAGCTCCCGTAGAGAAGCATGAGCAATGGAATGCCAGCAAGATAGAGAACAAAGAGGGAACAACCTACAAGAACCAGGGTCTGAAAACTGAAAAACGCCTTCACGTTTCTTTCCCCAGACCCATCTCTTTAGTTGTCAATATTGTGGACTACCTGATCGGCGATCATGGTCTTCTTAACTTCTTCCTCGATCTGACCCCACACGTAATCTTCATACTCCAAGAACCGCTTGTCCCGTTTGGCGGCAAGAGAACGTGGCCGTCCGAGCTCGATCCTCAGGACATCCTTGACTCTTCCCGGCCGGGCTCCAAAGATAATGACGCGGTCCGCCAAGTAGATCGCCTCATTAATTTGGTGAGTGATGAAGAGGACCGTCTTTTTGGCGGCATTCCAGATCCGCAGTAATTCCTGCTGCATGATTTCCCTGGTTTGGGCATCCAATGCGGCAAACGGCTCATCCATGATCAGGATTTCAGGATCCACAGTAAGGGCGCGGGCTAAATTGCATCGCTGCTGCATGCCGCCCGAAAGCTCATGAGGATAGTGATCTTCAAAACCACCCAGACCCACGAGCTTGATAAAATTCTGCGCCCTTTCCTTTTCTGCCGTACCGTTGAGCCCACGGCATTCCAAGCCATAAATCACGTTCTTGAAGACCGTTCTCCAGGGCAAAAGGCTAGGGTCTTGGAATACCATGGCTCGGTCCGTTCCCGGCGCCGTGACCTCGTTCCCATCGAGCATAATCTTTCCGGCAGTCGGTTTGAGCAAGCCATCCGCAATGTTGATGAATGTGGTCTTGCCGCAACCGCTAGGGCCTACGATGGTAACGAACTCTCCATCTTCGACGGAGAGATTGACATTATCCAGCGCCAAGAGTCTTCCTCCGGTGCGGGGTTGGTAGTATTCCATCCGCAATCCAATTGCCTGTAACTTTGTCTTTGCCACTATAGCCCTCCTTGTCTACAGACCATCGAAGTGAATGTTTGTGACTCTAAGTCGTCATCTTTTCACAAACCCTTCTTCCATTTCAAGATTGTCAAGCCTTTCTTGACACAAAGGCAAGGATCAGATAGTTTCAAGAAAAAATATTGCATAAACTTTTTCATAACAAAATTCGCTGGCATGTCACACCCGTTAAGAAAACCAAAGGCGAGAGGAATTGAGAACCTCTCGGCTCGGGTCTATCTTGAAATCAAGGCGCTCATCTTACGCAACGAGATCATGCCGGGTCAAAAGCTTCATCACCAGGAGCTCAGCGAGCGACTCGGAGTCAGCAGAACCCCTGTGCGCGAGGCGCTCACTCGTCTGGTTCAGGAAGGCTATGCCTCACTCCTGCCGAACCGGGGTTTTATCTGCAAAGAGATTGGAATGCAAGAGGCCGAGGAATTGTATGACCTAAGGGAGGCGCTGGAGGCCTTCGCGGTCGAAAAAGCGATCGAGCGTCTTGACGACGACGCATTGGAGCGACTGGACAAGAAGATGGAACTTTACGGCCATGACATCCAAAAGCGGTTCACCCGGGAACGGCTCATCTACGATCAAAATATCCACCTGGAGATCGCGGCGATCGCGGCTAATGAAACCTTGAAAAAGACCTTGAGGCAGGTCTTCGAGCGGATTATCTTAAAGCGGAAGAGCGATGGCCTCTACGATCCGGCCCGCGGTATGATCGCTCATCAAGAGCACCGCATGCTCTTGGAAGCCATGCAAAAGCGCCACATCGATGAGTCCGTGAGAATCATCCGAAACCATATTCAAGAAGGCAAAAGGAACGTTCTGTCGGACCTAAAACGAAAGAAAGAGATCCGCGATTTCCAAGTCGTGGACTCCTAGCGTTCATCGCAACCGGCAAATGGAGATAGGGAGGGCTTCGTGAGCGCAGATCTGGTTATTAAAAACGGATGGGTGGTAACACCTCAGGAGACTTTCAAAGGCGGCGTGGCGATCAAGGACGAAAAGTTCGTCGCCATCGGTACAGATGACACGTTGCCTCAGAGCAAAGAAGAGATCGATGCCAGGGGGAAGCATATTCTGCCTGGGCTCATCGACGGGCACGTCCATTTCCGAGAACCCGGAATAGGCTACAAAGAAGACTTTACGACCGGTTCCACGGCGGCAGTCTGCGGCGGGATCACGATGGTTATGGATATGCCCAATGTAGTGCCACCGACCGCAGACGCCGACAAGGTGAGAGAGAAGATAAAGATCGCCGAGGGAAAATTCTTGTGTGATTACGCCTTCTACGGTGTCGTGGTTCAGACCAATGCAGACCATATCCTTCCCATGAAGGAAGCTGGGGTCATCGGCTATAAGATCTTCTTCGGCGAGACGATTGGCAACCTGCCTTTCCCGGACGATGGGATGTGTCTGGAGGCTTTCAGCAACATCGGTAAATCCCAACTTCCGCTCGGTATCCACGCCGAAAACCGCCAGATCATGGCGTACTATACGAACAAGCTAAAATCGGAGGGCAAAAACGATCCGGTCTACTGGGAGGCATCGCGCCCGGACATCTGCGAGGCGGAATCCGTCCATCACGCGATCTTTTTCGCTGAGCTCTTTAATACCAAGCTGCACGTCTACCATATGAGTTCTAAGCAGGCGGCCTGGATGGTGCGCGACGCGAAGGCCAAGGGGCTGCGCGTAACCGCGGAGACCGGACCTCACTATCTGCTGAGAGAACCTAAAGACATGGAGAAGGTCGGGCCGCTGCTGAAGATGAACCCGCCGGTGCGGACCAAGGATCATGCGGAGGTCCTCTGGGATGGATTGCTCAACGGCTACGTGGATTCGATCGCGACGGATCACTCACCACACACACTGGAAGAAAAGGGATGCGACATAAATGGAAAGCTGACTAAGCCGGCTATCTGGGACTGCATCTCCGGATTCTGTGGAGTCGAGACCGGAGTCCCCCTGATTCTCACCGAAGTCAATAAAGGAAGAATGACTCTTAACCATTATGTCAAGGTCGCCTCGGAGAATCCTGCGAAGGTCTGGCAGATCTATCCAAAAAAGGGAGCGATCCGGCTGGGCTCCGACGGAGACATCACGATTGTCGACATGGACAAGGAAGGAGTCATCGACGTCAACAACCTCCACAGCAAAAATAAGCCGAGCCCGTGGCACGGCTGGAAGGTCAAGGGCATACCGGTCTATACGATCGTGCGCGGCCATGTGCAGATGCGCGAAGGCCAACCCGTTGGCAAGCCGATCGGCAAACACCTGCGGCCCCTTGTATAAGAGACTGTGAAGAGTCATGCATGAAGCGCACTGAGCCTTTGGAAATATACCAGCCAACCTCCGTAAACGAGGCTTGTCGGATCATTAAGCAAAGCGGACCCGGCGGCCATTTTCTGGCTGGCGGGACTGACTTGATCATTGCCATCAAAGAAAAAGGATGGGTCCCCCGCTATGTGGTCGACCTCAAGCGGATCCCGTCTTTGAGCGAGATCCTTACGAACTCCGACGGCTCTTTGGTCCTTGGCGCGTTGACCACGATGAGGGAGATCGAGATCTCACCCTTGATACGGGACAGATATCCGTTCCTAGCTCAAAGCGCCGCAGAAGTCGGCTCCATTCAGATTCGCCATCGGGCCACCATCGGCGGCAACATGGCCAATGCGACCCCATCGGCAGACGTGGCTCCCGCGCTGATCGCTCTCGACGCAAAGGCAAAGATCTCAGGTGAAAACAGCGAGAGAATCGTAGCCCTCGAAAAGTTCTTTGTCGGCCCTGGGAAAACGCTCATGAAACCGGACGAAATCCTGACCGCGCTGATTATTCCACCCCATCCAGCCACCCTTCGCGGCGAATATATCAAATTCTCTCCGAGAGAGATGATGGATCTGGCCTACGTCGGCGTAGCCGTCGCCCTGGCCATGGACGAACGCAAAAAAGTCAAACACGTGCGCATTGCTCTCGGGGCGGTCGCACCCATACCCATGAGAGCAAGAAAAGCAGAAGCGATCGTCTTAGATCAAATCCTTAGCGAAGAAATTGCAGAGCAGGCAGGCGGAGAAGCAGCGAAAGAATGCAGCCCCATTAGCGACGTGCGCTCTTCGGCCGATTATCGCAGGGAAATGGTCCGCGTGAATACTAAGCGTGCCTTGCTCAATGCAGCCTCCGAGCACTGGCGGCCCACCTCGTGGGTGGAGCGAAGGGATAGAAGGTATTAGACTAATTGCAAACGTCCTGCTTTTACTGAGACGGCGATGAAGAAAAAGATCCAGCTGACGCTTAACGGTAAGAAGACAATCCTCGAGGCGCCGGCCCATCGACTGCTTTTGGACTTACTTCGAGACGAGATCGGGCTCACGGGTACCAAGGAGGGCTGCGGCACGGGTGATTGTGGCGCCTGCACCGTTTTCCTCAATGGCAAGCCAGTCAATTCCTGCCTCATCTTGTCGGGAGAACTTGACGGAGCGGAGCTGGTGACCATCGAGGGGCTGAAGATCGGCCCTGAGCTTCATCCTATTCAGAAGGCTTTTATCCAAGATGGCGGCGCCCAGTGCGGCTACTGTACGCCGGGAATGCTCATGATGGCCAAGGCTTTATTGGACGAGAATCCAAATCCTACAGAAGAAGAGATTCGCTTCGCCCTATCCGGGAATCTTTGTCGCTGCACCGGCTACGCTAAGATCATCCAAGCCGTCCAAGATGCGGCCAAGGAAATCCGGCAAGCGGCACGGAGATAGGAAAAACCGTGACTCGTGCCCGTGCATCGTGCTCGTGTCCCACGATCTAGGAGAAAAAGATGGCCGAACTCACAGTGGTTGGCAAACCCGTCACCCGGCTCGACGCGCATGAGAAAGTCACGGGGGAGGCCATTTATGGTTATGACTTGGTCCTTCCGAACATGCTTTACGGAAAGGTCCTCTTCAGTCCGAAGCCACATGCCAGAATCGTGCGGATCGACACTGAGAAGGCAAAAAGATTTCCCGGCGTCTGCGCGGTCATCACGGGAGAAGATGCGCCTTGGACGCATGGAGAGTCGATCAAGGACAAACCCTTTCTGGCCCAGGGAAAGGTCCGCTACATCGGCGAGCCGGTAGCGGCGGTTGCAGCGGCGGATGAGGATACGGCTCAGGCCGCATTGAAGCTCATCGAAGTGGAGTACGAAGATCTGCCGGCCTATCTCGATCCGGAGGAGGCCTGCAAGCCCGGGGCGATACCTATCCACGAAGACTTCGCCAGTTACAGAAAAATGGAATTTATCGTTGCCAGACCCGGCATGCCCAATGTCTGCGAGCACTTCAAGCTCAGGACAGGAGACGTGGGAAAAGGTTTTCGGGAATCCGAGCTGATTTTGGAGGAACGATATTCAGTACCGATCATCCAACATGCAGCTATGGAGCCCCATTCGTCTCATGCGCAGGTGGATCCTAAAACAGGTCGGGTAACGATCTGGGTAGCGAATGACGCTCCCTTCCGCGCTCTGCACGAGATGTCCGAGGCCTTAGGACTGCCCAAGGAGAAGATCCGTTTCATCAACCCGCTTCAAGGAGGAGGCTTCGGCTCCAAGGGAGGCCTTAAAGTGGAGCCCATCGCCGTCGCGCTAGCCTATCACACGGACGGCAGACCGGTGCGACTCAAGTTCAATCGTGAGGAGACTTTCATATCTACCCTCACCCGGCACGAGACTGTCCTTTACATCAAGAGCGGAGTCAAAAAGGACGGATCGATCTGCGCGCGCCAGATGACGATCTTCTGGGGAACGGGGGCCTATGCCGAAAAAAGCCCGACGGTTTGCATCAGGAGCAGCTTGCCAGCTCCCGGCCCTTATCGGATCGCCCACGTGAAGGTGGACGGCTACGCGGTCTACACCAATAAGCCGGTGGCCGGCTCCTTTCGCGGCTACGGCATTCCCCAAGGGGCATGGGCCTGCGAGCAGCATATGGACGAACTGGCCAGCCGCCTTGGTATGGATCCGCTGGAGTTTCGTCTAAAAAATGTTTTTGTGGAAGGCGATACTTCTTACTGGGGAGAAAAACTTCATGCCGTAGGACTCAAAGAGACCATGATGAAGGCGGCTCAGGCGATTGAATGGGGGAAGAAAGACCAGGGTTCAGGGGTTGACCCGTTCGGCACGCTCAGGGCCAATCCCGAGCACAGTCGAGGGATTGAAAGGTCTAAGGGTTTAAGGACTGGAAAGGGATTGGCGTGCATTCAGAAGCCGACGCGGACTCCGACCACATCGCAGGCGGGGGTCAGGGTCAACAGTAAAGGAGAGATGACGGTTCTCGCCGGGACGGTCGAGATTGGCCAGGGATGCAACACGATCCTTGCGCAGATGGCGGCCGAAGAATTAAAAGTTCCGATCGATAAAGTCCGCATGCATCCTCTGGACACTGACGTCATTCCGTTCGATGCCTCCACTACTTCGAGCCGCAGCACCTACCACATGGGCAATGCCGTGCGGCGAGCGGCTATCGACGTCAGAGAAAAAATCGCGCTGATGGCGGCGCCCATGCTCGAGGCCAAAAAGGAAGATCTGGCTTTTTCAGAGGGGAAGGTATGTCTCAAAGATCAGCCGGAGATTTTCCTCACCATCGGCGAGGTGATACGAAGAAAAATGGGGCCGGATGCGGTGCTTAGAGGAGACGGTTCCTACACTTATGAGATTGGAAAGGACCTGGATCTGGAAACGGGACACAGCGAGCACGCCTCGGCCTTTTACATGTACGCAACCCAGGCAGCGGAGGTGTTGGTAGACGAAGAGACCGGAAGGGTCCGCATCCTACGCATGTCTGCGGCCCATGACGTCGGGAAGGCGATCAATCCGCTTAACTGCGTGGCCCAGATCGAGGGAGGACTGGCGATGGGAATCGGCTCCGCGCTCCATGAGCACTTGGTCTTAGACAATCAGGGCAAGGTGCGCAATCCCTCCTTTCTGGACTATCATTTGGCGACCTCTCTGGACCTTCCAGAGATGATTCCCATTATCGTCGAGTGCACGGAACCAGAGGGACCCTATGGAGCCAAAGGGTTGGGTGAGCCCGGGCTCGCGCCCACGCCTGCGGCGATAGGAAACGCGGTGGCCAATGCTTTGCGAGTTAGGATTCACGATCTTCCTCTAACTCCAGAGCGGGTCTTTTGGGCGATTCAGAAAGGCAAGACGAAACCGGCTTAAGCGTGTAGGTATTCTGCTGGGCTAATGTGGGTGAGGCAGAAATGTCTGACTGCATCCAGCAGATAGAGGAGGACCAGGTATGGGTTATGGGGCGGCTCTGAAGAGACAACGGGTCACAGACAACTGCGGCAGGATCTATAGCCCATACTCCCCTCTATTATAGCGGCCACGGTTTCCGCAATCACTCGAAGCCCCTCTTCCGACCCCAGTTCTGGGGGTCCTTTAAGAAATCCAAAATCTGCTGGCTCGCTTCCTTGTTGAAGTGTTGCTGGCTCAGTCCGGCATCGAGCACATCATCCCAGTTGGCCAAGGTATGGAGCTCAATACCGTGCTTGGTGAGTACCTCTTTGCCTTCGTGCAGATTCAACCGCTCCGAACCGTACTCGAAGATGCAAAGGCAATGAGTGATCCTGGCTCCTTCGGCGCGAATCCCAATGTTGAATCTTACTTTGCTCAGACCGTCTGTGATCAAATCCTCGACCAAGAGCACCCGCTGACCAGCGCTCAGCACTCCTTCGATCTGTTTTGTCCGGCCATAGCCTTTCGGGTTTTTCCGCACATAGATCATCGGTTTTTTCACTCTGTCGGAAACAAAGGCCGCATACGGAATGCCTGCCGTCTCACCGCCCGCAATCACATCGATGTGATCCAGTCCGACATCGCGTTCGACCTTCTCTGCCAGCTGTCCGACAATCGCCTCTCTCGCATCCGTAAAGGAAAGCACTCTTCGACAGTCGATATAGACCGGAGAGAGCCTGCCCGAGACGAAAACGAAAGGACGATCCTTATAGACCTGGATGGAACCGGTTCTTAACAGCGCTTCGGCAATGGCTCTTGAGCCGTCTGACATAGGAATCAACCCTCCGAACTCGAGGATTTTCACGCAACCCTATAACACACGCCATTTAGGTTTGCCAGTTCATTTCAAGATCGCGGCGTAGAACTAAATGTCGGTTTGTACCCGTCCCGGCACCAAGCGCAGTTTGATGCTTCCAGCAAAGCTGATAAAATGCTGTCGATGCTCCGAGAGACGTGTGAAATAAGCATCAATAAAGAACGGCTCATCCATGATCTCAATGCCATATCAAGGATCGGTCTTGGGGACCATGGAGCTGTGACCCGCCTCGTCTTCTCCGTTAAGGAGCTAAGGGCCCGGCAACTCTTGATTCACCTGATGAATCACGCCGGGCTCAAAGTTCATGTTGACCGGATCGGGAACATCTTTGGGCGGCTGAATGGAGCCAACTCGAAGGCTCCCGCAGTTCTTGCGGGGTCACATTTGGATACCGTGGTTCAAGGCGGGAAATTCGATGGTCCGGTAGGCGTGATCGGCGCTTTGGAAGCTGTAAGAACTCTAAGAGAAAACAATGTTGTCTTTGCCCATCCCCTGGAGGTCGTCTGTTTTGTCGGCGAGGAGTCCAGTCGATTCGGATTTTCGACTCTCGGCAGCAGCTTAGTCGCGGGCGAAGTCAAACTCGAGGATCTCGCTAATGCTGTGGACGCTCATGGAACAAAACTTGAAGATGTCCTCTCCAGCATGGGCATCTATCGGCATAATCTGACTTCGCTCAAACGCGATCCCGTGAGCATCAAGGCCTATCTGGAGCTTCACATCGAGCAGGGTCCAATCTTAGAGGCAAAGGCAAAAAAAATTGGGCTCGTCACTTCCATTGCTGCGCCCACTCGACTGAAAGTAGTCTTTGCCGGACAGGCAGACCATTCCGGAACGACGCCCATGGAGATGAGAAAAGATGCTCTGGTCGCCGCTGCCAGGTTCATAAGTTATGTCGAAGACGTGTGTCTGGAATTTTCCCACATGGATAAGGGCAGAGTCGTCGGGACCGTAGGTGCTCTCAAAATAGAGCCGGGTGTCATCAACGCCATTCCCGGAAAGGCGGAACTATCAGTCGATATCCGCAGCATTTCGGCCGAATCCAAAGATCAAGTGGCGAAGCTGATCATAGAACAGGCCCGGGAGATAGCCCAAAGGAGAAATATTTCTGTAGATATTTTGCCTATTCGGAACGAACTCCCAGTGGCCTTGGACGAAGGCTTGCTCCTGTTGATAGAGGAAGGCTGCAAGCGGAAGGGTATTCCTTATGAGATCATGCCCTCGGGGGCCGGCCACGATGCCATGCAGATGGCGAAAATAACTCGCGCCGGTATGATATTTGTGCCCAGCCGAAGGGGGATCAGTCACAACCCCCTGGAGTGGACGGAGCCTGAGGATATCTGTCTGGGAAGCCAGCTTCTCATGGAAACCATCGTGCGCCTGGC
>VBLN01000368.1:0-2785 GCA_005878685.1 Deltaproteobacteria bacterium
CGTTGAAATTCTTCTGGACACTCCCAGGATCAAAGACCTCATCAAGAAAGGTGAAGTGGATACCCTTAAAGAGGCTATGGAGCAGGGGATCCAGGAGGGCTGCCAGACCTTTGATCAGGCGCTCTTAGTTCTCTACAAAGAGGGGAAAATCGGCCTGGAGGAAGCTCTTGCCAACGCGGATAGCGCCAACAACCTGCGGCTGAAGATCAAACTGCAAGGTCTGAAAGGCGATGATGCGATCGACAAGCTTATGGAGAAGGAGGATAAGGAGAAGAGCGAGAAAAAACAATCGACTTTCCAAATCAAAGGCATGCATCCGGTTGGCAGTCCAACTCGGAAGATCTAAGTCGGGTCTCTCGTCTCTCATTCGATTTACATGGATTGATGGTTCATAGCACACCCGCCAGCGCATACCCATGCACACGAAGCCAAGTTGACATAGCGTACCTTGTCGGGTAGTTTCAGCGCTGAGTGGCGAGATCAAGCCTGCCTGCTCCCTCAGTTGAAAGATGGAGATGTAAGGGTGCCGTTCGTAGACATAGGCGGCGTCGTTCATCATTACCTTGTCGAAGGTCGGGATAGTCCGCCGACGCTAGTCTTTTCCAACTCCCTCGGCACTGATCTACGCATTTGGGACGCACTGATACCGCACCTCCTTAATCATTTCAGGATCGTCCGCTACGACAAAAGAGGACACGGTCTCAGCGACGTTGTTAAGCCGCCGTATTCCATCGATGATCTTGCGCAGGATCTCGTTGGGCTGCTGGACGCGCTTTCAATTAACGAAGCTGTCGTATGCGGTATATCCGTGGGTGGGCTGATCACCCAGCGCTTGGCCTTGGCTCATCCTCACCGTGTGCGCGCGTTGGTCTTGTGCGATACCGGAGCGAGGATAGGATCGTCAGCTTCTTGGGAAGAGCGAAGCAACACTGTGAGAGCGAATGGACTGAAATTATTGGTGGCTCCGTCCATGGAACGTTGGTTCACCCCGGCCTACCGCGAGCGTTGCCCTACCGATGTTCGCGGCTATTCCAACATGCTGCTGACAACCTCGGTCGATGGTTACGTCGGAACTTGCTGCGCGCTTAGGGATGCGGATCTCACTTCGGAGGCATCGCGCATCAAACAACCGACGCTTGTGTTGTGCGGAGATCGGGATGTTGCCACTCCGCCGGAGCTTGGAGAACAATTGGCACGGCTTATCCCGCATGCCCGATTCTCGCTGATCCAGCGAGCCGCTCATCTGCCCTGTATTGAGCTGCCGGAGGCCGTTGTTGAAAGAATGATGCGATTCTTTGGGGAGGTGCACATTGTCTGACGATAGCTTTGAGAAGGGCATGGCGATGCGCAAGTCCGTCTTAGGTGCCGACCACGTTGCGCGCGCTGAGGCCAACAAGACTGAATTCGACGCGGATTTTCAGCGCATCATTACGGAGGGAGCATGGGGAACCATCTGGACGAGGCCCGGACTGGATAAAAGGACACGTCACCTGCTGACCATCGCGATGCTTACGGCTCTCGGGAAGCACGACGAGCTTGCGATGCATATCCGCGCGACACGCAACACCGGCGTGACCCCGGAAGAGGTCAGAGAGGTTTTTCTTCAGGTTTCGATTTATGCCGGGGTGCCCGCGGCAAACAGCGCCTTCGCCATTGCCAAACAAGTGTATAAAGAGCTGGAAAGCGAAGCTAAATAATTCCGGGAGGTGGTTACCATGATGCAAATCAAACCCTATAAGCCGCGCGATTGGAAATCACATCCGCCGTATCTCTATGAAGGCTATAGGTCATCGGTGAAGCGCGCGCCGCTGAAGCGACTCGTGCGGTCGAAGCAAACGCTCTCCGAGATCACGGGCCCCATCTTCGGACATGACGCCGTCCAACCCGGTGACGAGGATCTCACGCGCAATGCCGGCACGGGAGGCGAGGCGATGGGCGAACGATTGATTGTAGTCGGCCGGGTGTTGGACGAAGATGAGCGGCCTGTGCCGAACACGTTGATCGAGATCTGGCAGGCCAATGCCGCCGGTCGTTATCATCACGAGGTCGATCAGCACCGCGCCCCGCTGGATCCGAATTTCATCGGCGCCGGTCGCTGCATGACCAATGAGAAGGGCGAATATCGATTCCTCACGGTGAAGCCTGGTCCCTATCCTTGGCTGAACCACCCTAACGCGTGGCGCCCGGCGCATATTCATCTCTCGTTGTTCGGCCCGAGCTTCGTGACACGCCTAGTGACGCAATTTTTCTTTCCCGGCGACCCGCTAATCCCGCTGGACCCGATTTTGACTTCGGTTCCGAGCAAAAAAGGGCGGCAGCGGCTCATCGCTTCCTATGCTCATGACGTTACTGAACCCGAGTGGGCGCTCGGCTATCGGTTCGACATCGTGCTGCGGGGACGCGAGGCGACGCCTTTTGAGGGGGGCGGACGATGAAGCAGACGCCGTCGCAAACCGTCGGGCCGTTCTTTTCCTTGGGGCTTACGGGCAAGGCCACGAACGTGCTTGCGTCCGATTCGACCCAGGGAGAGAAAATTCGGCTGGAAGGACGGGTATTCGACGGCGACGGACAACCGGTGCCTGACGCGATGGTCGAAATCTGGCAGGCCAACGCCTATGGCCGCTACAATCACCCGGACGACAAGCAGGAGAAACCGCTGGACCCCTCCTTCATGGGTTGGGGACGCTCCGGCACCGATAAAACGGGTCTCTACTGGTTTGAAACCGTGAAACCCGGTCCCGTGCCGGGTCCCGAGGAGTCCGCGCAGGCTCCCCACATCAACGTC
>VBLN01000368.1:2847-10221 GCA_005878685.1 Deltaproteobacteria bacterium
TGTTGTCGATCAAAAACAAAGCGCGGCGCAGAGCGCTCATCGCGAATCGCGAGGAGCGGAATGGCAAAGCCGTCTACCGCTTTGATATTCGGCTTCAGGGAGAGGGTGAGACGGTCTTCCTTGATGTCTAGGTTCAGACCGGAAAAGATCCCGAGCTCGGGACAGACACGCCAGCTAAATCTCTCACCATGACCACCGCACTGGATTCCGATATCTTTGCTCCGTTATTCAGCGATGAAGAGATTGTCAAATTGCTTGACGATCACGCGCAAGTCCGGGCGCTGGTCGGAGTGGAGGTAGCATTGGCGCGCGCTGAGGGGCGTCTCGGTGTTATCCCTTCATCGACTGCGGAGCAAATTTCCAAGGCCGCCTCGGCGGAAAGAATTGACATCGCCGCGCTGACCAAAGGAACTGCTCGTTCCGGCTTTCCGATCATCGCTCTGGTGCAAGAATTGCGCAGACTCGTGGGCCCGCAGGCAGCTCCATATGTGCACTGGGGCGCAACGACGCAGGATATCATGGATACGGCCTGCGTGCTGCAGCTCCGCTCGGTCATCAAACTCTTCGAAAACCGGCTCGCTGAGCTGGCGCGCCAAATGGAACAGCTCGCTGACCGCCACCGAACGACGGTTTTGGCCGGGAGAACGCACGGGCAACAAGCGCTTCCCGTAAGCTTCGGATTGAAAGTAGCGGCCTGGCTCGCGCCACTCATTCGTCACGCCGAACGGCTCAATCAAATCTCGCCTCGACTCCTCGTGGTGCAATTGGGTGGGGCTGCCGGCACGCTTGCCGCGCTCGGCGACAAGGGGCTGGCGGTCATGCAGGCACTCGCTGAAGAGCTAAAACTCGCGACGCCGGCGATGCCGTGGCACGCGCAACGCGACAGTTTGGTGGAGTTTGCCGGCTGGCTCAGTCTGGTCACGGGTAGTCTCGGAAAAATGGCGCAAGACATCATCTTGCTCGCACAGACCGAAGTCGATGAGGTGGCAGAATCCGGGGAGGAGGGGCGAGGCGGCAGCAGCACGATGCCGCAAAAAAGCAATCCCATTATCAGCGAGATCATTCTAGCCGCGGCACGGATGAACGCGTCACTTTTATCCGCGATGCATCAGGCGTTGATCCAGGAACAGGAACGGGCGACCCATGGCTGGCAGGTGGAGTGGTTGGCCCTGCCGCAGATGGCCATCCTCACGGGCGGGGCACTGAAGCACGCGCTCTACTTAGCGAGGAACCTGAAGGTTGACGGGGCCAAGATGCGTGACAATATCGCGCGCGCCCATAATGTCATCCTCGCTGAAGCCGCGGTGTTTGCCCTGGCGAAAGCGATGCCGCGTCCAAAAGCGGAAGAGTTGGTCAAAAAGGCCTGCAGCATTGCCGTGTCTGAGGGAAAGCCGCTGATCGAAGTGGTAGAAAAACTGGCAGGCGGTTTAGTATCGGACGGGGCGGTGGACTGGCAGGCTCTAGCGATGCCTGAAAACTACATCGGTGAAACGGAAAAAATCATCGATCGGGTGCTCAAAAGCGCGAGCAAGCTTTTCGGCTGAAGAGATTTCGCATTAGACACCATGCAGAACTCAGCAAAAACCGACAAGCTCGTATCCATGCAGGAAGCCATTGCCACCTACGTGCGCGACAACTACTCGGTTACCATTGAAGGCTTCACCGCGTTCATCTGCTTTGCCGCAGGGCACGAGATCATCCGTCAGCGGCGCCGTAACCTGACGTTGATCCGCATGACGCCGGACCTGATCTACGACCAGATGATTGCCGCCGGTGTGGCGAGTAAACTCGTTTTCAGCTACATGGGCAATCCCGGCGTTGGCTCGCTTTACTGCATCCGCCGCGCTGTAGAGAAGGCCATTCCCTGTCCACTGGAACTGGAGGAATATTCACACTATGGCCTGGTCGGGCGCTATGCGGCGGGGGCGTCCCGGTTGCCCTTCTTTCCCTTGCGCAGCTATGTCGGTTCCGACATGCCCGCGGCGAATCCGCTGATCAAACTGATTGACGACCCCTACGGCACGGGCACGATCGCGATCGTGCCGCCGCTCAATCCCGATGTCGCGATCCTCCACGCGCAGCGTGCGGACCGGCAGGGCAACACACAACTATGGGATCTGCTCGGCATGCAAAAGGAGGTAGCATTTGCCGCTAAACGGGTCATCGTGGTGGTGGAAGAAGTGGTGAATGAGGCGATGGTCCATGCCGATCCCAACCGCACCTTGATCCCTGGGTTGGTTGTTGATGCGCTGGTGCATGAGCCCTACGGCGCCCATCCCTCGTATGTCCAGGGTTACTACGACCGTGACAACGAGTCTTACCTGGCTTGGGACAAACTTTCCCAAGACCACGCCGCGGTCGAGGCATGGCTGGATGAGTGGGTTTATGGGCTGCCGAAGCACGCTGCCTATGTGCAAAAACTTGGGCAAGCTCATTTTGATAAGCTCAAGCCTGAGCCGTTCCTCGCGCCGTCGGTTGACTATGGGAGGTATCGATGAGCGAACCGACCTACACTGCCTCGGAGATGATGATCGTCGTGGCCGCCCGCATGTTAGAAGGGGCGCGCACCGTTTTTGTCGGGGTTGGTTTGCCCAATATCGCCTGCAACCTGGCGCGCTATACCGTCGCGCCAGACCTCGAGCTCATCTACGAATCCGGAGTCTATGGCGCTCGTCCGGAACGCCTCCCGCTTTCCATTGGCGATCCCACCTTGGTCAGCGGGGCCATCTCCGTGGTCTCCATGGCCGACCTGTTCGGGCTGTACCTGCAGCGGGGTTTGGTCGAGGTTGCGTTGCTGGGTGGGGCTCAGATCGACCGGTACGGCAACCTCAACACGACCGTCATCGGCGACTACCGGACGCCTAAAACGCGCCTGCCTGGCAGCGGCGGCGCCTGTGAAATCGCCATCAACGCGCAACGCACGTTCATGATGATTTTCTCACCAGCCCCGGTCACCTAACCGGCGGCGACAGCCGTGCTGAGTTAGGCTTGCCCGGCGGCGGTCCGGAATTGGTGATTACCGACAAGGCGATTTTGAACTTCGCCAACCCTCGACGCGAGATGCAGCTGAGCGCGCTTTATCCCGGCGTTACGGTGAGGGAGATACAGGCTGAAGTCGGCTGGCCGCTGGGGCTGGCGGAGACGATCCAGGAAGCTGCTGCGCCATCCTCTGAAGAGTTGCGCCTGATCCGCGAGGAACTGGATCCGCACGCCATGTACCGTTAAAAACGAAAATGCAGATTGGAGCTTCGATGTTGAACGCACAATTCATGGAAGGACAGGACGAGGTTCCTTCCCCGGGAGGAACCTATGAAGATTGATATCTTCCCTCACATCATACCGAAGCCTTACTATGACAAGATGCTCAAGATGAGTGAGCGAGCTGCCTATATGCAAAAACGGGTGCGAGAGGTCCCCGTCTTGTATGATTTGGACACTCGGTTTCGCATCATGGAGAAATATGAGGACTACGCTCAGGTATTGACCTTGAACCTTCCTCCGATCGAGTTCCTCGCCGAGCCCGATACGAGCCCGGAGCTGGCGAAGCTCGCCAATGACAGCATGGCGGAGTTGGTGGTTAAGTATCCGCATCACTTTCTTGCTTTTGTCGCCTCGCTCCCCATGAACAATCCTGATGCGATGCTTCGAGAAGTAAAGCGAGCCGTGCGTGACCTTGGCGCGAGAGGCGTGCAGATCGACTCAAACGTCAACGGGCGGCCATTGGATGAGCCGGAATTCCGCCCCCTGTTTTCTCTCATGGCTGAGCTAGATCTGCCCGTCTGGCTGCACCCGACCCGCTCGCCCGACTTTTCCGACTACAAGACCGAAAATCGGTCGAAGTATGACCTCTGGTGGGCCTTCGGCTGGCCGCATGAGACCAGCGTTGCCATGGGGCGCCTCGCGCTATCGGGAGTTTTCGACGAGAACGCGAACCTGAAAATCATCACCCATCATATGGGGGCGATGATCCCCTATTTCGAGGGCCGCATCGGTGGAGGTTTGGATCAGCTAGGGAGACGGACGGATAATGAGCATGACATCGGCACGCTGGCGCGTCTTGAGAAACGGCCCTATGACTATTTCCGGATGTTTTACGCGGACACGGCGCTTTTTGGAGCTCTGCCGGCTACTGAATGTGGCCTGGCGTTTTTTGGGTCCGATCATGTGTTGTTCGGCACAGACATGCCATTCGACCCGGAGAAGGGACCTGGCTTCATCAGAGAGACCATCCGCGTGATCGATAATATTACGGCCTCGATAGATGACAAAAAGAAGATCTACGAGGGCAATGCAAGAAGGTTACTCAAGCTTGGCTGATGCTGATTATCCCAATTCCATGCCTTCCAGGCTTGACATTTGGCCTTCCCTTTGGAGTAAAAATATAGTAATTTAGTCTGTCAAGTAGGTAGGATTAGCAGGTTCTCCCCCTGTGGGGTTCGTTTAGGGAGGGCACATGATCTATTCTGCTGACTATGCCAAGCCGCTGCGAACTATAGGCCAGGCTCTGGAGGCGCTGCATGTGAGGGACATTGATATCGAGAGCCAAGGCAGCGATTATCTGGTCCGGGGAAAAATGGAGACCCACCTAGAACAACCAGCGCCCCAGGAGGACACTCATGAGAACAAGATCAGGATGGTCTGGGGGAAGCTGTGGGGCAAGAAGGCTGATGGCAACGGTCATTCCCAGTTAACATCTTCCTTTGTCCCTCTTGAGTTGCGCTATACTCCGGAAGATATCGAGCGCTTGGAGCGGGAAGGTCAGACGCTGCGGAACAACGCAGGTGGAATGCCAAATAACCATAGTGTGTCCCAAATCTTACGCACGGTGGGCGGCTATGTTGAAAACAGGCGTGCCCGATTCGTAGGAGTCAGTTGGAAAGGACAGTCCGTCACCATTCAGTATGAGAAATCCGACGGCCAAAAAAATGTAGAGGAGATGACGGTCTCCTCCTTGTACGATTATTGCATCCATATGTACATGCAGAGGGCTGGTCGGAACGATAGTATTGCTTGATCAGATCCTTGTTGCGTATCTCATTAGCCCGGACTGGGGTTTCCCAGCCGGGCTTTTTGATTTTAGGAGGAGCTCTATATGACGGAACGTGAACGGACTCCCAGTTTGGGCACAGACGAAGCCATAGCCCGCCTCCGCCAGGCGACCCACGCGAGGTCGGTGAATTTCTATGCGATGTACTCCAGCGTGCTGGGAGGCATCATTACCGACCCAACGCTCATGGTGCTACCCTTCGACGATCACATGGTGCATCGGGGTCACGCTGTGTTTGATACGGCGATTTTGGCGAACGGCATGCTCTACCAGCTCGATCGACATCTCGATCGCTTCTTGCGCTCGGCAGAGATGGCCCGTATTTCGCTGCCTTTCGCGCGCCCACGGTTGCGCCAGATCATTATCGATACGGCAGCTGCCAGCAATCGCCGGGATGCGTCGGTGCGCTACTGGCTCTCGGCCGGACCGGGAGGCTTCGGTCTGGGGCCCGCGGAGTGCGTAGGCAGCAGCTTTTACGTGATGATTTTCAAAGGCGAGAGTTACCCGGACTCCTTCTATACCCAGGGGGTGAAAGTCGTAACCAGTACGGTCGCCATCAAGCCACCCTTCTTCGCGCAAGTGAAATCAACCAACTACTTGCCCAATGTCTTAGTGGTGTTTTATCGACGAGCGCGGGATGGTAGGGGAGAGCTCGAACATGAATGTAGCCTTTGTCAGCAAGGATCGCGTGCTGCGTCATCCGCCTTTCGACGCCATCCTTTCGGGCGTAACGGTACAGCGCATACTTGAACTAGCGCGGCGGCTTGTCGCGGCCGGCGACCTGCGGGATATTGTGGTGGCCGACGTGCCCGTCGCTGAGGGGAAGGCAGCCGCCGAGATGATGCTCTTGGGAAGCTCGATCAAAGTCGCGCCCGTCGTTCAGTGGGACGGCCGGCCGATCGGCGACGGCAAACCCGGATCGGTCACCAAAAAGCTTCTCGATCTGTGGAACGAGGATGTCCGAAGCGCGAAGGATCAGCTGGTGCCAGTGCCGTATCATGAGGGCTGACGCTGGATTAAAAATCTTGACAAGAAAGTCAGCAAAACTTACTTCCAAAAAAGGCTTACAGAAGTCAAGCGGAGAGACCCGACTGCCGTTTCTTACTTTGCAGGTTTTGTGTAGAAAGAGTTTGTTTGGATATAAGAGAAATCAGGCGAAAAATTGGTGAGGGAAGGTATGCTATTTCTTTCACTCACACTGAAAGGCTGCGCTCGAGAAGGATAAAAGCCCAGGACATTGAGCAAACTGTAGAAAACGGTAACATTCTGATGACCCGCGAGGCGCTAGTTGTTTGATTTTAGGAACCGCCGGTGAGAGAATCCTTCATGTTCTCTGTGGAAGGTTGGATGCTGAGGAGATCCTCATCGTAACTGCTTATGAACCTGACCCAGCGGAATGGGAGGACGATTGGAAAACACGGAAAGCAAGGTAATTCTATGGTAACGGAATGTTACTTCTGTAAAGGTAAGGTGATGCAAGCCAAGATCAAGGTTGATTTTCGCTGGGGACGAAAACTCAAGGTCATTGAGAATGTCCCTGCAGGGGTTTGCCAGCAGTGTGGAGAGAGGTACTTTCATTCTGCTGTCTACAAGACGATGGAGAAACTTGCAGTATCTCGAGTGAAGCCAACCGCCCGCCTGACAGTAGATGTCGTCCGGTTTAAACAGGCAGTATGAGCTAGCCTCGAAGCTATTGAGTCACTTTCCTTCTTTTTTTCCCTTGACGGTCACCGACGACTTGGAATAAAAGAAAACCCACGTTAAAGCTAATCGATTGGGCCGGGGTTATTAATCCGGTTACAGGTTTGCCCGATTTTTAGTATAGCCCGGACTGGGTTTCTCCAGCCGGGCTTTTTGGTTTTTGGGTATGGATAAAAAAGGCTCCAAGAAATCAAGGATAAAGTCGCTCCGCCTGGTCCCTAAAAAGTCTTACCCGACGCTGGAGCTCCAAGCGCTGAGGCGTGAACTCGCCGACGCGCTGGAACAGCAGACCGCGACGAGCGAGGTGCTCAGAGTTATCGCCAGCTCACCCGCTGACCTTCAGCCGGTGCTCGATGCCCTAGCCGAAAGCGCGGCGCGTCTCTGCGAGGCCGTGAACGCGAGCATCTGGCGGCTCGATGGCGACGTCTTGCGCCGCGTCGCGCACCACGGATCACTGCTGTATCCGGGAGACACCGTTCCCCTAAGCCGCGGCTTCGTGCCGAGCCGGGCCGTCATCGACCGGCAGACGATTTATGTCCACGACCTGGCGGTAGAGGTAGAGAGTGAGTTTCCGGAATCCCGGTCCGCCCAAAAGGCCGCCGGCGTCCGGACGATGCTGGCGACAC
>VBLN01000369.1 GCA_005878685.1 Deltaproteobacteria bacterium
TTGGGGATGGCGATGGAGGCCAAAATTCCAATAATGGCCACCACGACCATCAACTCGATGAGGGTAAAGCCTTTTTGATTTTGCAGTGACTTCACCAAGTTCATATTCTGCCTCTTGGTGCTCCCCTACCGTTTTCAATCATACAAGCTGGACGCAGCCCACCAACCTTAAACCTTTTCAACCGGTAAGATAGCAGGTATTATGCCGTAAAATGTTATCCCGGCAAAGGATTATATTTTTCTTAGCAAAACCAAGATATTGGAGACATGACGCCGGATTCACAAACACGGAACCGAACTGGGCTCCCTCAATTTGTTCTCAACCGGTGCAAATTTTGTAACCGAAGCGATTCCCAGAAAGGTTTTGGCGGGTTTTGAAGGAAGTCGATCTTACGGGATGGCCTGCTGGGGAGAGGGGCGCTCCGTGACCCGACGCTTGGCCTGCCGCACACGTTCCTCGAGGGTAGGATCCCCCATCCCACGCTCCCGAAACCGCTCGATCAATTTCAGGTTGGATGGATCAAGCTCAAGCGAGCGCAGCCAGGCTTCCCTGCCTTCTTTGATCAGACCTTGCTTCAGATAAATCTCGCCGAGGTGCTCAAATATAACTGGGTCGTCTCCCACCAGCGACACGGCCCGCTTGATCTCCGCCAGCGCCTCATCCAGAAGGCCCATCTTGAAGAAGGCCCAGCCGAGGCTATCGACATAATACCCGTTGTCTGGCTTCAAGGAGACCGCCCGTTTCGTGAGCGACACCGCATCCTCAATCTTGATGCCCCGTTCCGCATAACTGTACCCAAGGTAGTTCAACGCATCTGCATGTTTGGAATCCAGCCGAAGGACGGTTTCCATCGCCCGTACCACATCGTCAAACCGATTCAATTTGTCGTAGGCTGTACCCAGGTTGAAGTGCAGATCCGGATTCCCGGGATTATGGAGAATCCCGGCTTCGAAGGTCTGAGAGGCAGTCTCATACTGCTCGGTTTGAAGGTAGGTCAGCCCCAGCAAGAGGTGCGCATCGGCCTGCTTCGGACTCAGCTTCACCGCGTAGATGAGATGCGAAATGGCATCCGGGAACCGCTTCAGCCGGTAGAGCAGAAATCCCAGATGCATATGGCCCTCAAAATAGTTGGGCTGGAGCTTCAGGTTGTGCTCGTACGCCTGGATGGCGCTCTCGTGATCCTTGCTCTCCTCGTATATCAGTCCAAGATAGTCACGCACCTTCAGTTCATCTGGCCGCGCCGTCAGGATCTGGTTCAAACTCGAGATGGCCTTGGGATAGTCCTTCAGTTCACCGTAGATTAAGCCCATCCGTAGCTGCGCGTCTAAATCGCCGGGATCCTCTTCGAGAATCTTGTCCAGCTCAGCGAGCGCTTCGTGATACGCCTTGCTACCGAGATGCATCCTCACCAGATGTTGACGGACCTCCTTACTGCGCGGGTTCACCGCCTGAAGATACTTGCGGTAGAGCGCAATCGCCTTGCCCTTCTCTTGCTGGGACTCATAGACCGAGGCTAAGGCCACGTATGCTGGCTCGAACGCGGGATTGATCCCGATCGCCTTTTCAAAATTGGCAACTGCCCGGTCAAGTCGCTTCGATTCGACCCCGACTCGACCCAGGTAGTAATATCCGACCGAGGAGTCTTTTGTCCGTGAAATTCCCTCGGTGAATGCGAACTCCGCCTCGTCGAAACGCTTTTGATTGGCCAGCAGAAGTCCCTTCGAGAAATACGGCTCGCTCGTGTCCGGAGCCCGTTGGATGGCACGATCATACAAGGCCAAGGCTTTTTGGGTCTGTCCCGCACCGGCATAGATTGCCGCCATCTGGGCCAGGATCGTGGCCTGATGCGCGGCCGCCTCCACCGCTTGATCTGCGAATCGAACGGCGTCAGCCAGCTCCCCCATCAAGAAATAGAGCGCGGCCAGGCGCGCCTTCAAAAAGGCAGACGACGGGTCACTCTGGAGCGCGCTCAGATACTCCGCGACTGCTCGTTCGGAGTCCTGAGCGAGTTCCGCTTGGTGTCCCAGCATAAAATGGTAATAGGCACGGGGATCGGTGGGCGGATCAGGTGTGACCACCTGGACAAGAGGCTGGCCGGATGCGCGATTCGCGGCGCTGCCTGCCTGCGGGACGGTCCCGCAGGACACGACAAGCCACGGGATGACCAAGAGGATCAACACCCTCCGGTTCCATCTCGCTTCGAGACAGCGTGCCTCTGCTGTGCGATGCCAGGAGGCGGGTCCCTTCACGACCATTCCTTCTGAAAGCTGATACACGACGCCGGCGGAGCCTAAATGGGTACGTGATCCAGATTATACCCAGCCCTACTGAGAGGCGTCAAACGACTTCGCGGTTTTCGAGACTCTCGAATCTTGCGAACTTATCGTGGAAGAAGAGCTGTTTTTCGCCGGTCGGGCCGTTTCGGTGCTTTCTGACGAGGATGTCGGCGATCCCCTTCTTTTCCGAGTTCTGGTCGTATTGATCCTCGCGGTAGATAAAGATCACCACATCCGCGTCCTGCTCGATCGCTCCGCTTTCCCGAAGATCGGCCAGCATCGGGATCGGCGGCTTGCGGCTCTCTACCGCTCGACTCAACTGAGAAAGCGCGACGACAGGAACGTCCAGCTCTTTGGCGAGTGCCTTGAGAGATCGGGAGATATCGGAAATCTCTTGCTGGCGAGACTCGGCATCACTGCGGCCCTGCATGAGTTGCAGATAATCCACGATGAGTAGATCGAGCCCGCTGTCTGCTTTCAGTCTCCTGGCCTTCCCCCGCATCTGCTGTACGGTCAGGGCTCCCGAATCGTCGATGAAAATGGG
>VBLN01000026.1:0-744 GCA_005878685.1 Deltaproteobacteria bacterium
ATCTAGTCAAGCAAGATACGAAGGAGCCCAAAAATGTGGCCAATAACGCGGACCATAGCTGGCCTTGTATGTCTATCTCTCCTAAGTTCGAGCGCTAGCAAGGCTTTCGCTGGAGGCTATGCCATTGCTGAGCAAACGGCGCGTGGTGTCGGTGTCGCCAATGCAGTCACCGCGGGGATTGATGATCCCTCAGCCGTTTAGCACTCACAGAGATCCAGGGAAACCAACTCATGGGGGGCCTTAACTATATCAACACGGTTAGCAGTGTAAAAAACAGTGGCAGGAAGTCATTGAATATTCATGATGATGATTTCCTCCCTAATCTCTTTGCCAACTACCACATCCCTGCAACAGATTTTAGCTTAGGTATTGGGAGCTACACTCCTTTTGGTCTGGCAACCAGTTACAAAGAAGATAGTTTCACACGTTTTGCAGCTATCCGCTCAGAGCTCAGAACCTTATACGTAACGCCTGCGATTGCCTGGCGTCCATCTCCGTACTTTTCGCTAGGTGGAGGAATCAGTTTTGTCCATTCCTCGGCGTTCCTGACAAGGGCCATTTTTCTTGGCGCCGAAGGGGTAGGTGAAGGCAGGCTCCGTATTACAGGCACCGATAATGCATATGGTTATAACGTAGGAATGCTTGTCAAGCCTCATGAACGAATAAAGTTCGGAATTACGTACCGAAGCAGGGTTGCATTAAAACTTGATAGTGCTGATGCGAAATTCGGAGATGCCCTTATAA
>VBLN01000026.1:809-7774 GCA_005878685.1 Deltaproteobacteria bacterium
TGGTCGACAGAACTCGATTACAACTTCACCCGGTGGAGCGAATTTAAGCACCTAAAGGCAAATTTTAGTCCATTCTTACCTGCACTAGGAGGGCTTGCCCCCATCACTGGGTTTTTCCTTCAGGAAGGCTGGAAGGACTCCAGCAGTATTAGGTTAGGAACGGCGTATAAAATTACTACTAACTTCGAAATTAGAGGTGGTATGGCCTTGGACGAAACCCCAATCCCATCAAGCACGCTTAACCCTGCTATACCGGGAGCCGACATCCTGACGCTCAACGGAGGAGTCGGCTATACCTGGGAGAGTCTGAGTGTCGATTTAGGCTACATGGCTATATTCTATAAAACCAGAAGAGTTACCAATAACTCGTTAGAAACAGGGAATAACCCTGCGGCTCTCCCCTTTTCCGGTGTCCCAGGCGGTGATAAATACGAAACCTTTCAGAACTTTGTCTCCATGCACCTGCGCTATCGGTTCTGAAATTAACCTTAATAGAATCTCGCCACCTGAACTTACTGTCGTGTCACCTTGTGTTGAATTACAAGCTTCGCAGTCAATTTGTGAGAAGCCATTCAAGCTGTCAGCCTATCTTCGGCGTTGGTGCTCTAAATACCACTTCACCCCACGGCGTATAGCATCCTCATAGCTTGCAGATCCTTTCCATCCCAGGTCGGCCGTTGCGCGCGAGCAATCGATCTCGTAATCATGGCCCCCTAAGGCCAGCGCGAGCCGGGTGCAGAAAGGTTCGTTCTTACATCGGACTAAGCGATAGGCCCCCTCCATTAAGGTGCAAAACGCCATAAGAACTGATATGGGTAATCGTCGTGTCAGTGGCTTAAGCCCAGCCGCTACCGCATGAAGCCTCATAAATTCCATTTGGGTGATTGGGTAGCTACCGGACAGATTGTATGCCTTGCCAATAGCGGTTTCCGAGGACCCGGCGCGAACTATAGCGACTGCTAGTTCTTCAACGACAACACAGGGAACCCGGTTCTCCCCGGCTCCAATGATTGCGCCAAGAGGCGATTTGACAATGCTAACTGCTCGTCGGACAACATTGTCGTCGCGCGGTCCCAACGCCATTGATGGCCGAACGGCCGTTGCTTGGATTCTGCCTTCTCGGTGCGCCTTCCATAGCAGCTTTTCGGATAAAACCTTTTGGCGAACATAGTGGTTCCAGCGCTCAGCGTTCTCATCGAAAGGCATCGTCTCGGTCAGCGGGACGCCGTGTGACCGTGTGCCGTAAACAACGATTGAGCTAATATGCACGAACCGCTTCACGGCGGACGTAGCGGCAGCATCGATAACGTTTTTAGTGCCTTCGACGCCCACCTCCTTGAAACGCCTCCAACTCCCGTAGCCGCTTACAATTGCGGCCGCATGGAAAACCCAATCTTGACCTTTGCAAGCGCTGAGCAAAGAGGCCGGATCGGTGACATCGCCTGCTGCGATCGTGACTCCCGGGTCGCGTAAGTGAGCAGTAACGCTTCCTGGATGGCAAAAGGCTGTGACCTGGTGGCCGTTTACCCTCAACTCCTTGACTAGATAACTTCCGATGAATCCGGAAGCACCTGTAACCAGCGCCTTCATTCAATGAGGTTTTGTTATAAATAAAAATTGACGGGCCATATATGGGGCACTAAACAATGGGGTTAGTGGTTTTCAATTTTTCTCTGCATGCTTTCCACCAACAATCTATCCCTTCTTCTGAGCTTTCTCGATCTTGGCCCAGGGATCACGCAAGGTGACTGTTCGGTTGAATACGAGTCTTCGATCAGAAGAATCGACAGAATCAACGCAGAAATAGCCCAACCGTTCGAACTGGTAGCGACTTCTTGATGACGCATTAGCCAGAAAGGGTTCAACGCGACAAGATGTCAATGTCTCTAGCGACTTCGGATTAATATTGCTCGTCCAGTCCACTCCCTCTTCGACATCGTCAGGATTCTCAGCGGTAAAGAGATGATCGTACAGGCGGACCTCGGCTTCGATCGCGTGGGCCGCCGAAACCCAATGCAAGATTGCCTTTACTTTGCGATTACTCTGTGCCGAGCCGCTCTTCGTGTCCGGGTCATAGGTGCAGCGCAGCTCGGTGACCGCTCCGGTCTTGGGATCCTCAACGACATCGACGCACTTAATAATGTACGCGTAGCGAAGCCGCACCTCACGACCGGGGGACAAACGAAAGAACCCTTTCGGCGGCTCTTCACGAAAATCCTCCTGCTCAATATAAAGGACGCGTGAAAAAGGGACCTTCCGCGTTCCCATACCAGGATCTTCGGGATTGTTGACGGCGTCGAGTTCTTCCACCTGCTCCTCGGGATAGTTGGTGATGACTATTCGAAGCGGACGCAGCACCGCCATGACCCGCGGAGCGCGTCGATTTAAGTCTTCCCGTAGACAGTGCTCGAGCATGGCAATATCAACGATGCTGTTCCGTTTGGCCACCCCAATGCGCTCGCAGAAGCTCCGGATCGATTCCGGCGTGTAGCCACGCCTGCGAAAGCCGGCTAGCGTAGGCATTCTTGGATCGTCCCAGCCTGTAACGTGTCCTTGCTGCACTAACTGCAGGAGCTTTCGCTTGCTCAGAACGGTGTGCGTGAGATTGAGTCGGGCAAATTCGATTTGCTGTGGATGATGGATGTTCAACTGTTCGAGGAACCAATCGTACAGGGGACGGTGATCTTCAAATTCCAGCGTGCAAATCGAATGCGTAATCCCTTCGATGGAATCCGATTGTCCATGGGCAAAATCATAGGTCGGATAGATGCACCACCGGTCGCCGGTGCGATGATGCGCCGCGTGAAGAATGCGGTACATAACCGGATCCCGCATATTCAAGTTTGGCGATGCCATGTCAATTTTTGCCCGCAGCGTGCGGGTGCCATCCGGGAATTCCCCCACCCGCATGCGCTGGAACAAATCGACATTTTCTGCGACCGAACGCGTGCGGTACGGACTGTCTTTACCCGGCTCGGTCAAGGTGCCACGGTACTCCCGAATCTGGTCCGCGCTCAAGTCACAAACGTACGCCTTGCTGGCTTTGATCAACTGCACCGCGTACTGATAGAGCTGCTCAAAGTAATCAGAGGCATAATACTCTCGGTCGCCCCAATCGAATCCCAGCCAGCGCACGTCCGATTTGATCGATTCGACGTATTCCACATCCTCCTTGCTCGGATTGGTATCGTCAAAGCGAAGATTGCACAGCCCGCCGAATTCGGCGGCAAGACCGAAATTGAGGCAGATGGATTTTGCGTGCCCGATATGCAAGTACCCATTGGGCTCGGGTGGAAACCTCGTATGAACGCGGCGATTGTTTTTCCCTACCGCCAGGTCCTCACTAATGATGTTTCGTATAAAGTGTGTTGGTGTAGTCTCAGCTGTGCTCATCAATGAACCTTCCTCGTTCTGCAGCTCCTAATGTTGCATTTTTTACCGTTTTCTTCCATTGATAGTACCACATCTTGCCGGCCTTTTTCCCCTACGACAGCCCGGGCCTTGTTCCTCAAAGTCTCGCAGGGGTTTACCGGCAGGGCACAAAATCGGATGGTCGTTTAAACGCATGAGCACGGTTCGCACACGCTTTGCACCGAGTCCGACCGGATATCTCCACATCGGTGGAGCGCGCACGGCACTGTTCAATTACCTCTTTGCGCGCCACCACGGCGGAAAGTTCATCCTGCGCATCGAGGATACGGACAGGGAAAGATCCACCGAGGAGGCCATCGAAGCGATCATTCAGGGGCTCACGTGGCTGCAACTGGATTGGGACGAAGGGCCATATCGTCAGACCGAGCGACTTGCCATCTACCGCGACAAGGCCGAGTGGCTTTTGCAGCAGGGAAAAGCCTATCCCTGCGTCTGCGCGCCGGAAGTCTTGGAGGCCAAGCGGAAAGAAGCGCTCAAAGCGAAGCGGAAGCCTATGTATGACGGAACCTGCCGCCCGAAGGATCGCAGCGACGCGGAAAGCATTGCGGCCGCATTGAGAAGGTCATCTACCCCGTTCACCGGAACAACTATCGTGGAGGATGAGGTGAAGGGGCCGGTGGTGTTTGAAAACAGTGAGCTGGACGACTTAATTCTCGTGCGTTCCGGCGGCACTCCCACCTACAACTTTTGTGTGGTGGTGGACGACATTGACATGGGCATCACGCACATCATCCGCGGCGATGATCATCTGGCCAATACTCCCCGACAGATTCTCCTCTATGACGCTCTGGGACATACGCCTCCCCAGTTCGCCCATGTGCCGCTGATTCTTGGTTTGGACAAGGCGCGTTTGAGCAAGCGGCATGGCGCCACTTCGGTGATGGCGTACCGGGACATGGGATACTTCCCGGAAGCGCTGGTCAACTATCTAGTCCGTCTTGGCTGGTCTCACGGCGATCAGGAAATATTTTCTCGCGACGAGCTGATTGAAAAATTCTCCCTGGATGCCGTGGGAAAATCCGCAGGGATTTTCAATCCGGAAAAACTCCTATGGCTTAATTCTCATTATCTGAGGAGCCGGCCTTTGTCCCAACTGGCCGATGAGATCATTCCTTTTATCGAGGCGAAAGGCTACCCGAAGCCTCAGCACCCGGAGTGGTTGGCAAGAATGATTGCAACTTTGGCTGAACGAGCCAAAACACTCACGGAGCTGGTGGATTTAGCCCATTTCTATTTAAGCGACGATATTCATATCGAAGAAAAGGCGGCGAAGAAATTCTTGACTCGCGAGGTTCTCGAACCGCTAAAGCAATTGATCCAAAAACTGGCTGCCCTTCGTGATTTTAATGAGTCTGAAATCGAGCAGGCATTCGCAACGATCCTCCACGAGAGAGGCTTGCCTCTTGGAGAGTTGGCCCAACCCGTCCGGGTAGCCTTAACAGGTGCGGCAGTAAGCCCGGGAATCTACGAGATCATTGCCGTGCTCGGGAAGGAACGGACGTTGCGCCGGCTGAATTCTGCAGTAGAATACCTGCAGCGCCTTGACTCTCCCGGGTAATTCTTTTAGTTTATTTTGGAAATTTTGAGGAGTCGGCTAATTGGTAAGCCACCTGACTCTGGATCAGGCGATTGTAGGTTCGAGTCCTACCTCCTCAGCCACGGTCCCATCGTCTAGCGGTTAGGACACCGGCCTCTCACGTCGGTAACACGGGTTCGATTCCCGTTGGGACCACCAACTCCACACTTCCGACCGCGGACTCCGTAGACCACCATCTTGCGATGCGGGATGCCAGCCTCGAGAAAGACCCGTCCAACGCAATGAAAGCCCATCTTCTCATAGAAAGGAATGACGGGCACCTGAGCGTGAAGAAAAATTCCCTTAGCGCCCCTTCTTTTTGCCAGTGCCACAGCTCTCTTCAATAGTTCCTTCCCGACGCCCTTTCCTCGATACCTTCTTAGCACTGCCATGCGCCCGATCTTGGCTTGGTCTCGCTTGATTACCACTCTCGCGGTGCCGACGATTTGCCCGCCCAGCTCGGCCACAAGATGCGTCGCCGATCGATCGTCCCCGTCCAACTCGATTTCGCGACGCACGCCCTGTTCACGAACAAAAACCCGCAGACGGATTGAATAGGCCCTTTCGAGCTCTTCTCGGCCAGCTCTTCTAACTCTTACCTGAGCCGCCACAGCCCTGTTCCTTTTGAAGGAAAACAAAAGTGAATCCGGGCATCGAAAAGACCCGTCTTCAGACCAATCAAAAAGGTCCCAAAACTTGCAGTTTTGAGTTTTAAGTTGTGGATTCGCCGTATTCTTGGAACTCAAAACTAACAATTAGCAACTAAAAACTCTAGACCTACGCAGATGGGCCCCTTTCAGCGGTCTGTCTACAAGCTCACCTTTTCGGCGTAGAGATCCTTAAGGAAGCCGCTCGATTTGAGTTCCTCTAGAAAGCGCGGCTCAAACAAGTCGAGCGGCTTAAGAGCTTTAGCCTTTTGATCCGCCACGGACACGGCATCAATGGCGGCCTGCATAGCTTCTCCGTTCGGGATCGGAAGCGGTTTCAACTGAGCCGCAAAGGAATCATACATGGTTTCGAGCGTGGACGGAGCTGCTCCGCTGAAATATTTCTTGATGATCGCGATGCTCTCGTTGCGGTGAGACAGATAGTAGTGGATCGCCGCCACGTATCCCTTGGTAAAGCGCCGCACGGCTTCCTGATCCTTCTGAACAAAGGACCGAGTCGTCATTAACAGAGAGTCGATTACCGGGACTTCTTTAACCTCAAGCACTTTTAGCCCCAGCTCTCTTGCTCCTGAAGCGGTCTCTGGATTTAGTGGCGCACCTTGGATCTTATTTTGCGAAAGGGCGGCTATCCTGTTGGGCGATAATCCTGCCGCGACAATCTGAACGTCTTTCACGGGGTCCAGGCCCGCTCGTCTGAGAATAATTCGAGCGATAAGATCGGATCTTTCACCAAGCGCCGACACATCAATTTTCTTGCCTCTGAGATCTTTAATCTGCGAGAGGCCTGAGGAGAGAACCATGGCGTACTGCTCCATTTTGACATGAGATCCTAGGAAAACGATATCGGCGCCTTTGAGGATTGGTGAGAAAATCGCAAGGGGGTTGCCAAATCCTAGGACGACGTCCACCCCGATTAAAGACTGAATCCCCCCTGAAAGGGCGTCTTGAATAAAAACCTCCTCGATATCCACATCGTATTGCTTAAAGATGCTGCCATCGATGCCCACGTAAGCAACGGCCGTCCCTATCCCCCAACCTGAATAGGCCAATTTCACCCTTCTTGAGCTGGTCGCCGCGCTCGCAGGAGAAAGCCAGAGCCCCAAGAGACATGCGACGCCGGCGACTATGGCTACAACCGACTTTTTAACAGGCTTCATGTCTAACACTATATAGCAGTTTCTCGTAATCTTCCAAGTGGTCTTTCCAGATCGGTTTCGTTGCTAAAATTTTTAGAATTTTTTCTTGTCAGCTTATTTCTTTCATGTTATACACGTCCGAGACGTGGTTCC
>VBLN01000026.1:7830-18389 GCA_005878685.1 Deltaproteobacteria bacterium
TTGGTCTCAAGCATCTATCCTCCCGGCTGCAAACGGTTGCCAAAAGAAGAGGGTTTAAAACTCCTCCGTCCGGGCGAGATCGTTTTTTGTGTCTACGATCGTGAGAGCACCAATGAGCCTAATCGCCTGGTTGCAGCTTCGGTCGGGGTAGCGATCCCGGCCGATCCCGAACAGTACGGCTATCTTTCGGAGCACCATTCCTTCGGCGAAACCGAAGAGAAGGCCGGAGAGTATGCCGAGGATCTAGCGGCGAGCATGCTCGCGACGACACTGGGCATTGAATTCGATCCCGACATCGCCTGGGACGAGCGTGAACAGCTCTTCAAAATGTCGGGCAAGATCGTCCGGACCTCCAACGTCACGCAGTCCGCCATCGGCAATAAAGACGGACTGTGGACCACCGTTTTCGCCGCAGGGGTTTTCGTCAACGACGATAACCTACCTAATAATAACGAAAATAAATAGATTCCTCCGTCTGCTCCGTGCCTCGACAGTCTGTCGCTGCATCAAGCGGCGATGAATCTAAAATTCAAGGGCCTAACACATGACGCGAAATACGATCTCAGGTACATGCCCTTTAGCGCGCCATACGAGACCATTCCTACAAAGTAGGCAAAGAGACTACATTTGCTTATTGGGGTTGTTCGTTTCACCGTGCCGCATTAATCCTGATATCGATGCTGAATCTGATCCGCATGAATAGCCCCGTAGGGCCTTTCAGACTATCCGACACAAGAGCCTCGTAGGCTATTGATCTCGCTTGGATGCCTCTGCTGTCTTGGTCTGCTTCTCAGACTCTTCTAGGGGGAGTCTTTCGGGCTCGTCCATTGCCTTTTTGAATCCCCGTATAGCTTCCCCTATAGATTTCCCTAGATCGGGAAGCTTACTTGGGCCAAATACAATTAGCGCAATAATGAAAATGACGAGTAGTTCCGGCATGCCGATACTTCCTAACATAGCGGGCCCCTCCTTTTCGCCTTTCAATCGATCGCCGATGAATCCATTCCTCAATTGGGGACGGAGAACATCTTCGATGGGGAGTAAAACTTACTAAGGATCTGACTCAAAATTATTTCCTAAAGCTTCTGCTTTCTTAACTCTCACGAGCAAGAGCCGGCCTCGTTCCGGGATCTGGCGGTCCGCGCTCTCACTGGCATATTCTAGACTTAAACCTTCCTTGTCGAGGGTGTCTTTCCATTCGTTCTCCCAAAACAGCAAGTAGAAGGGTATTTCCTTTCCTCCTAGTGGCTGTCGGTATTGAGGGATATGCCTATGAGCATAAAAAATGACCCCGTAGTCGCCTGAACGGTAAAAGAATAAGGGGGCATCATCGACGACACGAAGCGCATGCTCAGTGAAAGATTTAAAACTATACTCCCTGGCTACGTAAAGATTGAAGTTTTGTACAAAGAAAAGAGACGCAACATTAAGTGCCGTGGTGCATCCTATAATTGGTCCCCAGGCACTCTTCCTGACAGCCAGCATCAGAAAAATTCCTCCCAGGCCGCAAAGGACCGACCAGAAGAGAACAGCGAGCCGATGTTCAGTAAATAAATTCGCAACGACCTGGAGCTGTGCTTGATCTTTGGGGCGCAGAAAAGGGTAAATATGTTTTATAAGATCCGGGTTGATGACTTGAAAGAACAGCATCCCTGAAAAGAGAAAAAAGAGGACGGCATTTAAGTAGCCTGCCAGCCGTGCAAGAAAAAGAGGAGGAGAAGAAAGCGATTCGTCTTTCAAGTTCTGCCACCAAGCTCCGATCAGAAGAGCCAGCGCCGGGTAAAGCGGAGCAATGTAGACGGTACGTTTTTGGGTAAACGCTGAAAAAAAGATGAAGACCGTACCAAACCAGACAACAATATAGAGTACTGCCTCCTCGGCCATTCGGTGTCGGTAGTATATAAAGGCTCCTATGGAGAGAAGAAAAAAGCTCCAAGGAGCCATGTTCTGGAACAAAACGGGGATGTACCAGTAGAACAGATGCGGATGTCCAGCCTCCTGTCCGAGAACAGTAGAGAAATTTTCTCTAATGACTATGAGAAGGAAATTCTTTCCGCCCTGCCATAAAGCTAGCGCGTACCAGGACCCAGCGACAATGAACCAAGCGCTAATAACGGCAAGGGGATGGAGCTTTTTGAGGAAAGGCAAGTCTCGTCTCGCCCAAAGAAAGACCAAAACTGTAAGACAGGGAACGACGAATCCTAGCGGCCCCTTTGCTAACGTTGCTAGGCCCAAAAGAAGGCCAAGGATAAGGGCTTTTTTTCTCCCGCCTCCTGTGCGGTACAAGTAAAGGAAAAAGAGGAAAGCACAGAGCATGACAAAGGTTAGCGTCATATCGACTCTGGCAGCTACGGCTGCCTGCAGCCATTCATGGCTGCTAGACAAAACCAGCGCAGACACAAGGCCGGCGCTTCGACCCCAGAGGGTGGCGCCAGCCAGATAAGTAAGAAGGACGCCCAGGGTGGCAAGGAGCGCAGAGGGAAATCGGGTCGTAAGTTCGTCTACCCGATTAATGGACTTTGACACCAAAGCGCCGAGCCAGTGGAATAAGGGAGGCTTAGCTGGAATCTCGTCTCCATTTCGCAATGGCAAAATCCAATTTCCTGTATGGTTGATCTCCCAGACCACCAAGGCTTCGCGAGCCTCCTGCTTATCGTAGAACGGGGTAGCTCCCACTCTCCAGAAAAAGAGAGGAAGGCAAATACTCAAGATTAGAGTGACATCACAAAGCCAAAAGCGGAGCTTACTACCGGTCATACATCTGCTGGAGTAGAGCTCACAATAACTGTAAAAGCGTTAGCCATAGGGACCCCTCCCTGAATTCGGACAACCGACTTACGAGGCAGAAACGATTAGATCAAAGAACATGAAAGGGATCTATCGTGGAAGAACGTGGAAGAGCTACCCGATAGCCACGACTTCGAGCAGAATCGAGGGGGGAGAATATCAGCACTCTCGTGAGCCGGACCGACGCCGCTTCGCCAGAAACAGCTAGAAGCAGCAGATCCATCCAGAATTCTGATCGATCTAGCGAGTAAACGTGCTCTGTGTCCTTCGCCACCTCGGCGACTATGACTGTCCTCTCAAGCGGGTGCCGCAATGGCAAATCAGACCCATCAAGGTCGAGCACGTCAAAGAGAATATAGGAAAAGACCAGAAGCGTGCAGACGACGTAAATCGGCCGCCAGACTTTCGAGCAATGATCGAACCGCAAATCGGGTAGCATCTAGGGGCTGAAGATATGGCTGGGTCTCGGAAAAGTCAACCTTCTGAACCCGTGCAGGCGGTTTGGGGTCAAGTCGTCTAAATCAAATATTCTTCTGTCTGCCGAGATAGGCCACAACGATGCTTACCCCATAGAGTAGCAGCAGAGGTAAGCTTAGAAGGACGTGTGAGACAATGTCTGGCGGTGTCAGGATCGCGGCCACAATCAGAATAAGGATGACAGCGTAGCGAAACTGACGGATAAGGAAGCGATGGTCAATGAGACCGATTCGGGTTAGGAAGTAGGCCACAATCGGAAGTTCAAAAGTGACTCCAAACGCGAGCAGCAGCCTGGACGAGAAAGAAAGATATTCGGCGATCTTAATAGCGGGACGGACACCGATGGCCTGATACCGTCGGAGCAAGAAGCCATACCCCGTCTGGAAGATCACTTCATAACAAAACCAAGCTCCGAAGAGGAAGAAGAGAGTTCCGAAGAAGACAAACTTTTGCGCATAGTGCTTTTCGTGCTCATAGAGTCCCGGGGCGACAAACCTCCAAGACTGCCGGAGAATAACCGGGAACGCAAAGAAGATCCCGCCGATGAAGGCAACCTTGATCTTGATAAAAAAGGCTTCCGATACTGCCGTTCCAATGAGAGTAAGTCCGGGCGTTCTCAGCTGCACCAGGGGTGCCGTGAGGAGAGAAAAGATTTCTTCCGAATAGGCGAAGCAGGCCAAAAAAGCGGCCGCGACTGCCAGCAGCGACCTGATCAGACAGGAGCGAAGCTCCTCCAGATGGGCCGTAAAGGGCATTCGGGCATCATCGGATTGCCCGCTACCTTGATTGCTTTTCACTCTCCGCTGGCTGGGGACTTGGCTGGGGATGGGGTGACGGAGGGTTGTCTGGTTTCTTCGCTAGATAAGAATCATCATTGGGAGTGGCGTGAGCCGAACTGTCTTCGACCTCATGCTCGATCTGACGGAACTCATCCTTCAATTCGTCGGTCGCGCGGCGAAACTCTGCGAGACCTTTACCCAGGGCCCGAGCAATCTCTGGGAGCCTCCTCGGCCCAAGAACAATGAGCGCCACAGCTAGAATCAGGACCAGCTCTGGCATGCCGATGCCAAACATCGTCTTCCTCCAAGCGTAAGCTAGTCTATTTCCTATCGGTTGGCAAGCGACGAGCGGACAGAGAGATCGATCTGGGAGAGAAAGCAGCACATATGCAAAAAATCGCCCATGAGAGCCACCTTGACATTGTACAGAGCTCAAATATACTGCGCACATGCGATGGCGGATTGTATCCGGCCTGTTTCTGGGCATCTGGCTGAGTCTCCTCACAGTTGAATTTTGTGAGGACGCAGGATTCTTTGAGTACGATGACCCCGGGATGGACCGCTCTGTCAATGCTACACTAAACAGCCTTGGCGACGCCATCCAGCTAGACGATTATCATCACCCACTGAAAACATTTTTTGCTCCATTCTTCTTGGGAACACTGGATCCCTACCATTGCCCGAACTTGTCCTTCCAGGTTCTTGCACAGGGACACAGGTTTATCAAGATAGGTCTCAAAATTTTCAAACTCTACGAAGTCTTTCTCATTTAGGTTTTCCCTTTCTAGATTCCTGACTTCCTCCCGCTGTTGGGCGGGGAACTGCTGACGCCAGACTGCCCTCACGCGGGTAGATCAGGGCGAAATTTGAGGTTCCATGTTCTTTTTTTGTGCTAAGAGCGTTTTCTCAATGGGAGAATGGCCTGCGCCTTCGTCCGATAGGCAGCAGTGGCTAATTCAAATGTCAGATTTTCGGAAACATCGGCGAAGAGGTTGACTATGAACAAGGCAGCTCTGTTTGGGAAAAATAGAAAACAGCGGCAAATACAAATCCCCTTACTGGACCTTACGAGAAAGTATCGAGCCATTGAAGATGAGCTCACGCAACGATGGCGCGCAGTTTTTTCGTCTATGAAATTATTAAACGGCCCAAATGTAGCTGCCTTTGAGAAGGAGTTCGCGACCTATTGTGGCGTCAAGTATGCCATCGGTGTAGCTTCGGGAACTGACGCCGTTTATCTGTCTCTACAAGCCCTGGACCTCTGTCCTGGGGACGAAGTAATTCTACCGGCTCATGCTCCTGCACCGGTGGTCGAACCCGTCATGGCCATCGGGGCGGTACCCGTTTTAGTGGATAAAGTAAAGGGGGACTATGGAGCCGATTTAGAAAGCGTCAAAGATGCGATTACGACTCGGACCAGGGCAATTATTGCGGTCCACTTATTAGGACTCCCTTGCGACATGGATGCCATCCTGGAAATTGCCCAGAGACAAAATGTTTCTGTCATCGAGGATGCCTCGCAGGCCCAAGGCGCGGTCTATAAAGGAAGGCGAGCGGCAGGTTTGGGGATGGTGACTCCCATGAGCCTGGGGCCGGTAAAGAATCTCGCTTGCTACGGAGACGGCGGAATTGTGCTGACTAACGACGACTCCCTTGCGGAAAGAGTAAGGCTGCTGCGCGTTCATGGGCAAGCAGAAAAGTACGATCATCGGATCTATGGTTGGAACAGCCGACTGGACGAGATCCAGGCCGCGGTCCTTCGGGCGAAGCTTCCCACGCTGGATCAAGACAATGCGCGGCGAGGGGAAATAGCTGCAGAGTACTCAGATTATTTTCGTTCCCACCCATTGAAAACACCACCGACCTTTCCGGATCGTATCAGCGTTTACCATCAATATGTCGTAGAAACACCTCTTCGAGACAGCTTGAAAAAATTCCTGAACGATAAAGGCATCGGAACCGGCATATATTACCCGATTCCCCTGCATCAGCACGCGGCGTGGAGGGCCAAAGGACTGCCCCAATATTCTCTGCCGGAGGCAGAAAGATTTTCTCGTGAAAACCTTGCCCTGCCGGTATTTCCTGAGTTGAGCGATGAAGAAGTAAGCTACATCATGTCCGCAGTTGACGATTTTTTTTCGATAATGGACTAACGATCCTTGGAACTCCCCGAAATCTCTGTCGTAGCGCCTATGCATAACGAAGAAGGCAGTGTTCAGCCCCTGTATGAAAGTATCCGGGACACCATGGAAGATCTCCATCAACCCTACGAGATTCTATTTGTCAATGACGCGAGCACCGATCATACGCTGAGTATGATGAAACGAATTCAGAGCTGCGATCCGCAGTTCCATTTTGTCGATCTTGAATCCAACGTTGGTGAAAATTGGGCTCTGCTTGCCGGCATATCCAAGACACGCGGCGAAATCATCGTGACCATTGACGGGGATTGTCAAAATGACCCTGCTTACATCCCGGCACTCCTGGATGAGTTGTCCAAAGGATATCGGGTCGTGTCTAGCTGGCGTAAAGCACGGACCGGCAGTTTCTGAACGCGCCGTCTTCCTTCGCGTGTCGCCAATACGCTGATTCGAATGATCAGTGGAGTGCCGGTACACGATTGCGGATGCGGCCTAAAAGCCTATCGGCGGGAAGTTGTGCAGGAGAGGTACCTCCCTAAAGGTTTTATGAATAGATTTTCTCCGGTGGTCCTCGGCGTTAAACGGAAGGAATTCTCTGAAGTTGAAATTGTTGACCGCGTCAGAAAATCAGGGCGCTCCCACTACGGCTTGGGCCGTGTCTTTGTGGTGATGCGAGACCTGCTAAGTTTGCCTTTCGCCATTCAAGAGCCAGGCAGGTGGGTGCAAAGGTTCCGCTGCCTACAGTGGACTGAGCTCGCCGCAGCATTGCCCCTGGCTCTTTCAGGTTGGAGACTTTCCGCACTAGGAACGATTCTGCTGGCTTTGGTGTCATTTTCCAATGCCAGGAACCTGAAGCGGCTTGTCGAAGCACGGGCGGCCCCGGCGTTTCGCATCCAGGAATTTAAATGAAAAAGATAAACGACGCAGTCTCCCTTGGGCTGGTAGGGGCTGGCTATTGGGGTCACAAACTGCTGCTCAAGTTTATGGCAGATCCAAATTGTTCGGTTAAGGCCGTCTGTGACACCCATTCCGCCCATCGCGATAATATCCGCAAAGGTTTTCCGAATCTTGTCACAACTGACCGCTACGAGGAGATCCTAGAAGATTCCGAAATCGAGGCTGTGGTCCTAGCAACACCACTCGCGACACATTTCCACCTGGCAAAGGAAGCCCTAGAAGCCGGGAAGCATATCTGGATAGAGAAACCCTTGGCTCTACATCTTGACGAGGGGCATCTGCTGGTTCAGCTCGCGCAAACAAAAAAGAGTGTTCTTTTCGTAGATCACACGTTTGTCTACGATCCCGCGATCCGAATGGTTCACGACCTGATTGCGACGGGCGACTTCGGCGATATCCACCATCTCTTTTTGCAGCGCGCTAATCTGGGACGCATCAAGCGTGATTCCAACGTGTGGTGGAATTCTGCTCCCCATGACATCTCCATAATGTTGCACCTTCTTCCCGCTTCGCCTGCCAGTATCGTTCTGCATGGATATCGCTACTTCCAGCCCAAACTGGAGGACCTTAATTTTGCTGTCGTGGAAATGTCGGATGGAACTACGGTCTTTGTCTATCATAACTGGCTTTACCCGGAGAATACGGCGAAACTCACAGTCGTGGGCAGCAAGCGGCTGTTAGTCTATGAAGGCAAGTTCGAAAAGCGAGCGGCCACTCTTTATGACTATGCCGTGGAAAGAGTTCTACCAGGCGGGGACGCAAAAGAGGAACTCGCCACGACAATTCCTTCAAAGATCCTTGCGGAACACAGACTTGAGGGAATAAATGCTCAGGAGCCTCTGGCGCTTGCCGTAAGCGATTTTTTGCAGAGCGTTCAGAACAGACAAGCTCCTCTTTCCGACGGCAAGTTCGCCTTGAAAGTCCTTAGAGTACTCGAGGCTGGAGAGAAATCGCTTCGTTCCGGAGGTAGTAAAATCCCGGTCAAAATCTAGCTCTTAAGGCACGCTGCGCGCCACGCGTATAAAAAGAAAAAAACAGCCGATCCTCTGTCCATTGCTGTGCATGAAATGACAATCAGTCCAAAGCCGGTGAACCCAGCCGGCAGCGAGTCCTTCGCCTGGCAGAAAAATGCGACTATAACTTCTGCTCTGTTTCTTTTTTGTCTGTTAGTCCTTTTTTACAATCTCGGAGGGCCAGCGCTTTTTGAGCCCGACGAGGGCAGGAATGCCGAAAAAGCCAGGGAAATTCTGCTAACCCAAGACTGGGTGACTCCCCATGAAAACTTTTTGCCGGTTTTAGATAAACCGATCTTTTTCTATTGGTTGATTGCTTTCTGCTACAAGCTTTTCGGTGTTTCCGAATGGTCAGCCCGATTACCCTCCGCCCTCGCAGGGTTCGGGATTATTGTTCTGACCTATGTGTTCGTCAGAAAATTCCTGGGGCCTTGGGAAGCGCTGTGGAGCGGTCTCATCCTAGTTACAAACATAGAGTTTTTTCTCTTATCCCGTACCGTCATTTTCGACATGACTCTTACGTTCTTGATCACGCTTGCGCTTTGCCTATTTTACTGGGGGCTGCACACCGATGACAGGACAAACAGAAGAATCTTCCTTCTGTTGATGTACGCTTCGATGGGGGTTGGGACTCTCGTCAAGGGGCCGATCGGGTTCATCCTTCCCGGGATGGTGATCTTTTCCTATTTACTTCTAGCCCGGAAGTGGGACTTCCTTCGGGATATGCAGCTATTGCTTGGCGGTATCCTTTTCATCCTGGTTGTAGCTCCTTGGTATGGATGGGTAGAGATAAGGAATCCTGGATATCTACGCTATTTTTTTTGGGAAGAAAATTTTGTCCGTTTCCTGACTCCACACTTCCATCGAAGCGGCGCCTGGTACTACTTCTTTATCGTCTTGGCAGTTGGGTTCCTTCCCTGGACGTTTTTACTCCCATGCGTTGCCAAGGCCCACTGGAAGAGAGCCGTAGGCGAGATACCGCTATTCCTTGTTCTCTGGACGGCTTTGCCTTTTCTCTTTTTTTCCTTTTCAGACTCTAAATTGCCTCACTATATCCTGCCGATTTACCCACCCCTCGCCATTCTGGTAGGCCAGTGGCTAGCCAGTAATCTTAAGAGTTCTTTAGAAGGAAAGAGCTGGCCTCTATGGCTTCCGGCGCTCAATTTGTTCTTGGTGCCTGCCATTTCGATCGTGGGCGTATACTGGCCTGATCCCTTTCCCCGGCACCTGCTGGGGCCTATTCGTGAGGCCTTTCGTGAAGCCCCCGGCATCCCAATCTTCGGGATCCTACTGGGGATAACCTTGCTTTCTTTGGCGAGCTGGAGACGCCTCGCGATCCGTCAAGGCTCTTTGTACCTTCTCTGCTGTCTTGGCTTTGCTCTTTTCTTTTTTTTCGTTCAGCCGATCCTAAGGCCGGTCTCTCTCTCCTTGTCGTCTAAAGGCTTGGCCGAAAAATCAGGCGCATTTATCCGCCCTGAAGACCAAGTTGTCATCTTCGATACCTATCTTTCCAGTTTGCCGTTTTACTTCAATATCGACCGGCCGATTTGGTACGTGTGGTCAGGGAGAAAGAGCAGCGTCATGGGAAGTTTCTACTTGGCGGAGCGGCAGCCGCAACCGGCGGCGGAGTATGGAAAGGCCCTTCTTACGTTTGAGGAATTTTATCAGCAATGGGAAACGTCCGAGAGAAGGCTCTTTGTCTTTGTGAAGGATAAAAACCTTCTCCGTGTAGCCAACCATGACCAGAATTTCCCTAACAGAATACTTCAGGTTGACGAGATGGTATTAGTGGCCAATCGCTGATTGCCATGGATAGGGAACCAGTTAAAGATGCGGGTCTATTTTCTTTACTTCGCGTATCAGCCACGAAAGAGCGTTATCTGTATCCCTTTTTTCTCTCTCTCCTAGCTGTTGTGCTTTTTTTCCCCGGTCTTGGGGCCAGGGATTTCTGGGCACCTGGGGAACCCATCTACGCAGAGATCATTAGGGTGATGTTCGATAAAGGGCAATGGGTGGTCGCGACAGTCAACGGACAGCTCTATACCGACAAACCGATTCTCTATTTTTGGTTAGCTCTCATCTTTTCTAAGCTCACCGGCGAGGTCAGTGAATGGACTGCTCGACTCCCTACTGCCCTAGGCGGACTAGGGCTGGTTCTCACGACGTATCATCTCGGCAAAACTTTTTACAATCGGCGAACAGGATTTCTATCCGGCTTACTCCTCGCTACCTCCAGTCGAGTGGTTTGGGAATCCCGTTTCGTGCGTTTGGATACTGTTCTGTCATTCTTCCTGTTTTTGGGCTTCTATCTCTTCCTGAAGACATTTATAGGGGGAGCCCCGAGCGCTCTGTATCTCGTGGCTTATCTCTGCTTTGCGTTAGCGACCCTTACGAAGGGTCCCGTT
>VBLN01000363.1:0-2526 GCA_005878685.1 Deltaproteobacteria bacterium
CGGCGCCCATCGCCATATGGCGGGAGCGATCCGCTTCATCACCAGGGGCAGGGGCGCGCGCCTCGTCGTCGAGGGAGAAGCCTTTGAGATCGGCGAAGGGGATTTCGCCACCACTCCCAACTGGACCTGGCACGATCACATCAATGAATCGGATCAGACCCTGATGTGGCTGGATGTGCTCGATTCCCCTCTGGTGCGGCTGCTGCAGGTCGATTTCCACGAGCCTTACAACCAACCGCACCAGCCCATTACCCGGGCCGAAGGAACGTCTTACTGTGAGCTCAGTCCGGTTCGCCCCAGTTGGGTGCGCACCGATTCCATCCAGCCGCCACCCTATGTTTACCGCTGGGAAGATACCGAAAGAGTGCTTAAAACCGTCGGCGAGAGACCAGGCGATCCCTATGACGGCATTTTGCTTCAGTACGCCAACCCTGTGAACGGAGGTCCGACACTTCCGACCTTCTCTTGCGCGATTCAGATGCTCCGGCCCTCAGAAAAAACGGCCTCCCATCGACATACCAATTCTACGATCTATCACGTGTTCAGAGGCAAAGGGGCAACAACGATCGGGGACAAGCGGTTTGAATGGGAAGAGGGGGATTCCTTCGTCGTACCGCTCTGGCACTACCACCGCCACGAAAACAGTTACGATCAACCTGCCATCCTATTCGTTATGGACGACAAGCCTTTGATGGAGGCTCTAGGGTTTTATCGCCAGGAAGCCGAACAATAGGGCGCCCTATTCAGAAGGAGCTTCAGCAATGTACAAGCTCGCGCAAAAATTGAGTCCCGCGGAGTTCAAGGAGACGTTCGCTCGAGTGAACAAAGAGGATCATCAGCGACCGCCGCATCCGTGGGATCTGCTTTTTCGAGACGGTAAGTGCACTAAACAACAGCTTCAAGGATGGGCGAAAGAGAGGTACTACTTTGTCAAGCAGGTGCCGATCAAAGAATATGCGATCCTTCATAATTGCCCCTATCCCGAAGTGCGCAGGGTCTGGCTGACCAAGGCGATCGAGGAGGAAGGGGAGGATATCATCGGTCGAGAGCATGGTCCCCATCCCGCATACTGGCTCAAGCTCTGCGAGGCGCTCGGGCTCTCGGGAGACTATGTGATTCATTCGGAGCCTCTTGCCGGAGTGAAGTTTGCCGTGGATGTCTTCGCGGAAATCGCCCACAAGTCCTGGCTCCTCGGCATTGCCGTATCAGAAGGTGAGGACACGGCCAAAGGGATGATCAGAGACATTGAGCTATTTCGGAAACACTATTCCTGGGTGCCCGAGGAGGCGCTGGAATTCTATAAACTCCATTCTGAAGTCGATATGGGACACGGTCACATCAGGCTGGACATCCTGGCGAAATATTGCGATACCAAAGAACTGCAAGAAGACTGCATCAACGCCCAGCTGCTGAAAAACAACATCAGGCGCGTCATGTCGGATGCGATCTACATGGCCTACGTGGTTCAAGGATTGAGTTGCAGCAATGGGGCCAATGCGTAGACGTGACAGCGAACCTGCAGGTCTCACGCGCATTGCATGACTCCCAGAAAAAAAAGAGGGAGAGATATGAAGCAGCCTAGGCTTCTGGGTCTCCTTTGTCTTTCTTTGCTGCTCGTGTTCCCACAAATTGCCAGAGCGCAGAAACTCGTCGTGGCTTGGACGGCCGTCAGCGCCCTCAACTCTCCGTTCTGGGTCATCAAGGATGCGGGCTTTCTCAAGCAGGAAGGATTGGATGCCGAACTCGTCTACATACCGAGCTCGTCCGTCGTCGCGAGCGCCATGCTGGCGGGAGACGCAGCTATCTCAACTGCGAACAGCCAAGTCGTCACCGACATCGGTCTTCAGGGGGGAGACCTGGTCGCCATCGGGGCAGTCATCAACGTCGCCGCCTTCTACGTCATGGCCGCTCCGGAGATCAAAAGCGTCCAGGAACTGAAAGGGAAAGCGGTCGGGGTCACTCGATTCGGCGCGTCCACGGATTTTTCGATGCGCATGCTGCTGCGCAAGTACGGCCTCGAGCCCGGCCGCGACGTTCCCATCCTACAGATCGGTGGTATGCCCGAGATCGCTGCGGCTCTATCCAAGAAGTCCATCTACGCGGCGCCGATGTCCTATCCAATGGGCTATGTCGCCGAGCAGGCGGGCATGAAGCTGATCGCCAATTTAGCAAAGGAAGATATTCCCTTTGTGCACGTTGGCATCACGACTTCACGCAAGTTTATGCGCGAGCGCCGGGCGCAGGCGAAGGCATTCCTGCGAGCCTACGGAAGGGCCGTTCACTTCATGCACATCAAAAAAGAGGATTTCAAAAATATCATCGCCCGCTACTCGAAAATCACCGATCCTGGAATGCTGGAAGGCAGCGCTCGGTACGCCTATGACTTTGTGGAGAAAGTCCCTCTGGTGAAGGCCGCGGCATTCCAGGTAACGCTCGACGAGGCCGCCCAGAAAAACCCCAAGGCGAAGCAGGCCAAGCCCGAGCAGTTCTTCGACAACAGCCTGGTGCAGGAGCTAGTCAACGAAG